>NZ_LJCS01000004.1:0-142364 GCF_001280945.1 Photorhabdus heterorhabditis
CTTTCCACAGAGAATATTGATGATTTAATAGTGACATCATCAAACTATTCTAATGTGAAATTAATTGACCGTCAGAATGAATAGTGTGAAATGTGATCAGCGATCAGTTATTTACTGCTGTTAATGGGGAATTAGATATATTAAATTCCGAAAAATCACGATAAGACTGGAGATATTGTCCGTGTGGACATTGAGGGCTTCACGATAAAGTTCAGTTAAATAAGTAGCAGGAGAAAACACGGAAGATACTGCTCCCGGGGATTCTCTCCCTTGCCGTCGCAATGCACCTTGAAATCTATAGGGTATACATAAATCAAAAGAAATTTGATAATCATGAAACAGGTGTCAAAATTAGCCTCATCCCTGAGGCCAATCTCTTTATACCCGTTATCTTTCAAGTTGCCTCTTTGTTGGCTGCACTTACTCACCCCGGTCACATAGTTATCTATGCTCCCGGGGATTCGCTCCCTTGCCGTCGCGACGCATCTTGAAATCCATAGGGTATCTATCTCAGAAAAATTTAGTCATAAAACTGACTGATACTCTCTTTTTCTTGGCCGGATACGATGACGTTTAACAGTCGTTCATAATATATAGCCATCTTATCCATGACTGCTTCTGTATACAGTTCTGGATTGTAATTGAGTTCACACTTGATATTTTGTGGCATGTATAAGAAATTCATCCCAAGTGATTCAAAAGGAATTATTTCGGTATCTATCACTTCCACATCGAGATTTGGCAATGATAATTTTTCATCTTTAGATACATCGATAAAATCATAGAAACTTTGTGCATCCAAATAGTTAAACAGAACGTTAAATATGCCCTCCCTCGCCTTTTCTCCCACCGCGTCAATCACAACAGACATGTGGATATTAGTATTCGCTATGGCGTGATGAATAGACTGACTAACCTGCTTAATGATTTCTTGTAGGCTCATTTCCTGATTAATATTGGATTTTACTATCAAGTCACCCAAGAACAATCCTATTGTTTGATGGCTTTCGATGCGAGTTCGGTCAACTTTGGGTGAGGTAACAATATGTTGTGATTCACCGGAGTACATAAAAAGACAAGTGTGGAACAGAGCCATAAATAACATATAAGGTGTGATTTTATGAGTTTCACAATATTGCAAAACAGCTTTATCTAGCGAATCAGGTATTTTGATATGACGGGCATGAGACCGATATTTTGAGGCCAGATGTTTTCTGAAAGAAACTGGAAAGTCGCGTTCTGGATTAACATCCGCAAATTGTTGTTGCCAAAATTTAATTTGTTTTTTAGCGATCTCAGTCGCATGGATTTCTTGCAAGTCATAAACATAACCAGAATATTGCATGGCAATTGGCGGTAACGTGTTTTCTTGCCCCTGTGAATAAGCGGTATATAACTGTTTAAACTCATTCATAATGATATTAACAGACCACCCATCGGAAATAATATGGTGCAAATCAATCAATAATACCGTGGTTGTCTCCGAAACAGGCAGTAGGAATGTCTTGATTAGCGGGCCATTATAAACATCAAAAGGTGTTCTTAATTTTTCTTTCCAGAGCTTGTTAATTTCAATAATAATTTGGTCTTTCTCTATTCCTTTTGGTAACGCTTCGATAACTTGAAGATTAATTTTCATATTGTTATCAGGCTGCATGAAAATCTGCCCATTTTCTTTATAAAACTTAAAACGTAAACTTTCATGTCGTTCCAGGATAGTATTTAAGCTTTTTGCCAACGCACTGTGATTCAGTTCTCCTTCCATCAGCAAAGTAATGGGTACGTGGAAACTATCCTCCAACAACGCTTCCTGAATAAAATACCAATACATTTTCTGACAATAAGAAATAGGCATTTTTCCATCAAATGTATTGTGATCAGATATATTGTGTGTTGTCTGCGGTGCGGATATTTCATGCTTATGACTGTGACGAATTACACTGGCAATCTGTGCAATGGTTGGATTTGCAAACAGCTGATGCATACTGAAATGATTGGTTAAAATATTTCTTATGGAAGCGGTTATTTTAACGGCCAAGAGTGAGTGACCACCAAGCGAGAAGAAATTATCATAAATACCAATTTGATTGATTTTTAGATGTTCTTGCCATAACTGACAGAGTTTTTCCTCGATTTCATCTCTCGGTGCGATATAAGCCTGACGACGTAAATCATTTTCATTCGGAATAGGTAACGCTTTTTTATCCACTTTATTGTTCAAATTCAGTGGAATACGTTCCAATGGGATATAGAGACTGGGCACCATATAATCCGGCAGTTGTTTTTTCAAAGCGGATTCCAGTAGCTCTGCGAGTTCTCCACTAATAGCAGGAAGTTGCGGATAATTAGCTAGATGCGTTTGGCTGTAATCTGAGCGCGCCTGCACTTGAGGTAATTCACCTCGGCTGAAAATCACATCCAGTAAATCAGGCTGCTGCTGTGACCATGTAAGTTCACACTGGTAGCCGCACTGTTCCGCATATTGAAGTAAGGATTCGAGTGCCAAAACTTGCTCTGCGGCTTCTGGAGAAAAACCGCTAGCCTCTTTTGATAGAAAAACAATCTGATTAGATGACCAATGGCGTAGCCCTTCTGCTAAATCAAAATCATCTTTGATGCGGGCATTAGGAATACCAGAGACACCAAATGTATCGAATTTCCCTGTCTCTAACACATTACAGAGATCTTCAATAGAATTAAAATCGCACCAAGTTACGGGTAAATTGCAACATAATTCCGCATTTTTATCGCACTTATGTAATATCACTTCATAACGATAGCGCAACATTTCATTGTCGCCAACACCACGTTTAACCAAAATATCCACTCTGCCAATTTCAGGGTAACGCGTCGGCAATTGTGCAAAATAAGTTGGACTCAGTAAAAACTCTTTTTCTTTCTGTAAACGTTGTTGAATACGGTTTGCCAGCATACCCACCGAAATACGTTGCCCATTCAGTCGATTTTTCTCGATAGCTGTTATATGTGCAGTTAACAAATCTAAGTTACAGATATCTCCTAGCAGAATTTTTCCCCCGGTTTTAACCGCGGGTAATAACTGGGTAATGACTTTTTCCAGATATTGAATATTGGGGAAGTATTGAACAACGGAATGCATCACAACGGTATCGAACTGATCAGGCGTGATTGTGCCTAAATTCAGTGCATCTCCCCTAATTAGCTCCACGTGTGACCAGCCACGCTGTTGTAAAATTTTCTGGTGCCGTGTCAATATCTCCGCTGAAATATCCGTAGCCAATACTGATTCGCACCGTTCAGCATAGCGATACAACAATAAGCCCGATCCACAGCCGATTTCCAATAAGCTGCTGGGGTGCAGGGATTCAATCCGCTGCATGGTACCTGCCCGCCATTCTTCCATTTGGTCCAATGCAATCGGCTGTTCGGTATAATTATTTATCCAACCATCAAAATCATTCTTGTCATCACTCTTATCAAGAGTATCGGTAGCAATATTTGCTGTTATTTCCCGCCGATACTGACCATCAAAGATCTCTGTCCAGCTTTCAAGGTAATCTGCATTAAAAGCGGCTGCTTTCTCTGCCAGCCAATTGGTACTCGGGCAAACATAAGCAATGAGTTTCCTGTCCTCATTGTCATGACCATCAGCGATCACGACAGCATTACTTAAAATCTCCTGCCCCGCCAACACCGACTCGATTTCCCCCAATTCAATACGATGGCTGCGGATTTTGACCTGCGAATCCCGGCGGCCAATGAATTCCAACTCACCTTCCGGCGTCCAGCGTACTAAATCACCTGTACAGTAAAGTCGATCTGCCGGATTAGTGCTGAAAGGATCTCGGATAAACTGTTTTTCCGTGATATCCGGTGCATTCCGGTAACCGCGTGCCAGTTGAATGCCGCCGATATGCAGTTCCCCGACAGCCCCAAAAGGCACCAGATTACCGTCGGAATTTAGAATACGCATCACGGTATTCGGCAACGGTTTTCCAATTGTCACTCGCTTATTTGCTGTTAATAAGGCGGAGGTCACAATCGAAGTACACTCTGTTGGGCCATAAACGTTAAATAGCTTTCTGCCCTGCGACCACTGCGCGACAATATGCGGCGCCACAGCTTCCCCTGCCAATAACAAGGTTGAAACTGTGCGCCATTTGTTGAAATCCAGATGAGGCAACAACGCCGGCGGGAGTACGGCATAGGTAATGTGGTGTTTTTCAACCATCTCATCCAACCACTCAGGCGAACGACGATGTGTTTCTGAAATCAAATACAATATGGCGCCATAGGCTAGGGTCATTGCCATTTCCAACACTGCAGCATCAAAGCTCCAGGAAGCAAACTGCAACCCGCGAATATCAGCATCCGCACCAAATAATGTGGCTTGTGCTTGTGCCAGATTCACCCAACCCTTGTGCTCCAGCATTGCTCCTTTGGGTCGGCCAGTAGAACCCGAGGTATAAATGACATAGGCCAGATGATTTTCTGTCAGGGGCACTGAACGATGAACAACATTGCCTGTGGGCAGGTTTTGCACATGTGACTGTACCGTTTTGGCATCCAGACAGATAACGCGTTGCTGGCTGATAGGCAATTTATCAACCAGCGGTGTTTCGGTCAGGATAAACTCCGCTCCGCTGTGCTCCAGCATGTATTGCAGGCGGGCCTGCGGATAACTGGCATCCAAAGGCACATAAGCGCCACCAGCTTTGAGAATACCCAGCAGTGCAACCACCGTTTGCAACGACCGAGGCAGGCAAACTGCCACCAGAATATCTGGCTGGATACCCTGCTCAATCAGGTAATGCGCCAACTGATTGGCCTGAGCATTAACCGCCTGATAACTTAAAGCCTCTTCACCAAAAACCAGCGCGGTTTTTTCAGGATTCAGTGCCACCTGTTCTTCAAACAGCTCGTGGAAGCACCCGTGTGGGTGATGGTTCTGTGGCCCATTTAATTCATGCAGTAAGGTATGCTTTTCAGCTTCTGCCAATAATGGCAGTTCATGAATGGAGGGCTCTTTATTGACTGAATCATCTGTCATCACTTCAACAATGCCAGAAAGCAAGGTGTCGTAATTGGCGATAAATCTTTCAATAGTACGACTATCGAACAGACTGGTATTTGAAATCCATACTATAGATAATTCGCCTGTCCGTTCTTCTTCAAAAATATGGACTTCCAAATCAAACCGAGTTGTTCTAAATAAATTATCCCCGAGTTCAATAACATCATCCTGTCCCAGTATTGTGTCACGTTGGTTATTCTGTACTGCAAACATGATTTGGAAGATAGGATTATGGTTTAGGTTCCGTTCCGGGCTGAGCGTTTCCACCAACATCTCAAACGGCAAAGCTTGATGTTCATAAGCATCCAGAATGGTACGGCTGTTTTGTTTTAATAATTCACTGAACGTCGGCTGACCAGATAAATCTGTCCTGATAACCAATGAATTAACAAAAAAACCGATCAGAGGTTCAATATCAGGATGTTGTCTGCCGGCAATGGCTGTTCCAACCAGAATATCTTTTTCATTACTATAGCGACTCAGTAATACGGTAAAAGCCGTTTCCAGGAACATAAATAGTGTAACGTTATGTTTGGTACATAATGCTCTGATTGCTTGAGTAAGATGTACTGAAATACGCTGTAGATGAAGCCGTCCTTCGATATTTTGTTTTTCCGAACGAGGATTATCCAGCGGCATACGGTGGACTAGTGAAATTCCGGCTAACTGATTCTGCCAATATGTTAGCTGTTTTTTCAGCACATCATCTTGCAGCCAACCCTGTTGCCACTGAGCATAATCGGTATATTGAATTCTTAGCCGCGGTAGCGGATTTTCCTTACCCAGGCAATAAGCTTTGTATAGCGTGAAAAATTCATGGAGAAATATTGCCATCGACCAACCATCGAAGGCGATATGATGTATCGTATAAATAATAAGATAATCATCTGCTGCCAATTTTATTAACCTAATGCGCAGCATCAGATCAGTATTAAGGTTGAAAATGAGATTTTCTTCTTCCTTACTAATGTGTTTTACCTGATCGTTTTTCTCAGTTTCAGCTAACGCTGATAAATCATGATGTGTAATCGGTAAATCGAAATCCGTGGCAACAAATTGCCGTGGTTCGTTATTGATAATTTTAAAATAGGTACGCAAAACTTCATGGCGTTCAAGTAATGATTTAATGGCCGCCTCAAACGCCTCTATGTTAATGGATTCCCGCAGCCTGAAATCCCCCATACAGTTATACTGACGACTGCCGCCATCCAGTTGATCAATAAACCATAGTCGTTGTTGAGCAAATGAAAGAGGATAATGCTCTGCTTTACCATCACGCTGAATATCTTGTAAAAAATGATGCGTTTTAGTTTGCTCTTCTGAATCTAACTGGTTCAGAAAATCAATCAACTCCTGTTTATGCCATTTCCATTCACTGAGCAAGTCTGGTGAAATACTGCTGTGGCTGGTTTCATATTGTAAACGGTTATCAGTAACGAACAGAGTAATTCCCTGCTCTAAAGCTTCATTGACAATTCGCGCGGCATTTCTCATATCTCACCCTTCAATAGTTCTTGCGCTGTCTCTTTCCCAGCTTGGAAATGTTTTCTTTTTTCTTTGATAAGATGAATAGTGACCACCTGTGATAGCTGCTCAAGTGTCGGGTGTTCAAAAACACTTCTCAACGGAACTTCTATTTCTAATTCGTTACGTATTGAACTAATAAGGCGGGTTGCTTGAAGTGAATGTCCACCCAAGGTGAAGAAATTGTCATAGATGCCTACTTGACTGATATTCAATAACCGCTTCCATAACTGACCGATCTTAATTTCTATTTCATTTCTTGGCGCCACATAGTTTTGTCGGCGTAAATCGTCTTCATTGGGGATCGGTAACGCTTTTTTATCCACTTTATTATTTAACGTGAGTGGCATTCGTTCCAAAGGAATATAAAGACCAGGAACCATATATTCTGGCAATTGCTGTTTCAGTGCGGATTCGAGTAATTCTGAAAGTTCCCCACTAATGGCGGAAATTTGTGGATAATTAGCTAAATGGGTTTGATTATAGTCAGTACGTGCCTGTACAGGTGGTAGCTCTCCTCGACTAAAAATTACATCCAGCAAATCAGGTTGCTGTTGTGACCACGTGACACCGCATTGATAACCACATTGTTCAGCGTATTGCAGTAAGGATTCAAATTCCTGAACCTGTTGTAACGCTTGTGGGGAGAAACTGCCGGCATTTGTTGGTGGCGTCATCATCTGATGAGCTGACCAATGACGCAACCCTTCTGCCAAAGTGAGGTCATCTTTAATTCTGGCGTTGGGGATACCTGAAACACCTAATATCTCCTCCGCGCCCATCTGCAATAAATTACGTAGACTTTCAAAAGAATCGAAATTATGCCAATTTAACAACCACTCATTACCAGATTGGGTATTTTCATCTCTTTTGTGCAATATCACATCGTAACGATAACGTAACATTTCATTGTCGCCGATGCCACGTTTAACCAAAATATCAACCCGGCCAATGTCAGGGTAACGCTCCGGTAATTGGGCAAAATAAGTTGGACTGAGTAAAAACTCGGGTTCTTGTTGTAAACGCCGCTGAATACGGTTCGCTAGCGTCCCTACTTGAATACGCTGCCCGTTAAGGTGACTTTGCTCTATCGCTGTAGCATGGGCGGTTAATAGATCTAAGTTGCGGATATCTCCCAGCAAAATTTTCCCACCCGCTTCAACTGCCGGTATTAACTGTTCAAATACTTTTTCCAGATATTGAACATTAGGGAAATATTGGACAACAGAGTTAACCACGACAGTATCAAATTCATCAGCATGCAATGTTCCTAAGTTGAGTGCATCTCCTCTTCTGAGCTGCACATGTGACCAGCCACGTTGTTGCAGAATATGTTGATGCCGATTTAACACCTCAGCCGAAATATCGGTCGCCACCACTGATTCGCACCATTCAGCATAGCGATACAACAATAATCCGGTACCACAACCAATTTCCAGTAAGTGATGAGGATGCAGGGCTTTAATCCTGTGCATGATCCCTGCTAACCATTCCCCCATTTGCTCAAGGGCAATCGGCTGTTCAGTATAGCTGTTCATCCAACCACCGAAATCACTGTCTAATGCGACTACATCACCTTGCTGAGTACTCCCTTTTTGAGTCCTAGCCGTTGTAGGTTGACGGTATTGCTCATCAAAAATTTCTGTCCAGTTCTCAACGCTGCTTGCATTAAATTCAACCGCTTTTTCACCTAACCACTCTGTACTTGGGCAGACATACGCAATAAGTTTTTTATCTTCATCTTGACCATAAGCAATCACAACCGCACTACTTAAAGCATCATGCCCGGACAAAACTGTCTCAATTTCACCTAACTCTATACGGTGACTACGGATCTTAACCTGAGAGTCAACCCGGCCAATAAATTCCAACTGACCATCCGGTGTCCAGCGTACTAAATCGCCCGTTCGATAAAGCTTGTTTTCCCCGCCATCCGTTGAATGTGAGCTGAATGGATCACGGATAAACTGCTTTGCTGTGATTTCCGGTGAGTTTCGGTAACCGCGTGCTAACTGAACGCCGCCAATATACAGTTCCCCGATAACGCCCATCGGCGCCAAATGACCTTCCGGATCAAGAATACGCATCACAACGTTAGGCAAAGGTTTTCCAATCGTAATCTTCTCGTCAGTGAGTAAAGCGGTGGTGACAATGGATGTACATTCTGTCGGGCCATATACGTTGAACAGCTTTCTATTCTGTGACCAACGAACAGCAATCTGTGGTGGTACTGCTTCACCCGCCAAAAGCAAGGTTGAAACCGAACGCCATTGGTTAAAATTCAGATGAGGAAGCAGGGCTGGCGGTAGTACAGCATGGGTTATCTGATATTTTTCAACCACTTCATCCAACAATTCAGGGGAACGCCGTTGAGTTTCGGAAATCAAATACAGTGTTGCGCCATAGGCCAAGGTCATAGACATCTCTAAGATCATGGCGTCAAAACTCCAAGAGGCAAACTGCAACCCCCGACAATGTGAGTCAATGCCAAATAAATTTGCTTGCGAGAATGCCAGATTAACCCACCCTCTATGTTCCAGCATTACCCCTTTCGGTTTACCGGTAGAGCCGGAAGTATAAATCACATAAGCCAGATGATTTTCTGTGAGCGGAAGTGAGCGCTGAGTAATATTATCCGTAGGCCTATGTTGTAGCTGAGACTGTACTACCTCTGTATCCAGACAAATCACTTTCTGCTGGCTGATTGGCAATTTTTCAACGAGGTGAGTTTCGGTCAGGATGAATTCGACTTCACTGTGATCCAACATATATTGGAGGCGGGCTTTCGGATAACTGGGGTCTAATGGTACATAAGCGCCACCCGCTTTAAGAATACCCAATAATGCCACAACTGCTTGCAATGACCTTGGTATGCAAAGTGCAACCAACGTGTCCGGTATGATCCCCTGTTCAAGCAGATAGTGTGCCAATTGGTTAGCTTGTTCATTTAATGAGTGATAGCTCAGGGTGTCATCGCCAAAAATCAGTGCATTTTTTTCAGGGTGTTGTGATACCCGCTGTTCGAAGAGTTCATGGAAACATTTTCCGGTCGGGTAAGGAATTTGTGGCCCGCCCCATTCATGCAGTAAGGTATTCCGTTCAGCATCCGCCAATAATGGAAGGTCATGAACAGACGGTTCGCTGATACCCACATGATGCTTCATCACGTCAACAATATTGGTCAGCAAAATTCCGTAATTGGCGATTAATCTGTTAATGGTCGCATTTCTGAACAGGCTGGTGTCAGAGATCCACCCAATGGATAACTCACCTTCGTCTTCTTCATAGATATGGACTTCCAAATCAAATCGGGTAGTCAGCAGGGAACGTTCTTTAGATGTCACAATACTATCCTGCTCCAGCGTTGTATCCCGTTGATTATTCTGTACTGCAAACATGATCTGAAAAATAGGATTATAATTTAAATTCCGTTCTGGACTGATTTTCTCCACCAGCATCTCAAAAGGCAGGTCTTGGTGTGCATAAGCATCCAGGATTGCACGACTATTTTGTTTCAATAGTTCACTGAATGTCGGCTGACCGGATAAATCCGTTCTTATCACCAGAGAATTGACGAAAAATCCAATCAAAGACTCAGTGTCACGATGTCTTCGTCCTGCAAGTGGCATGCCAACCAGAATATCCTTTTCACTACTGTAACGACTCAACAACACAGCAAAAGCTGTTTCCAGAAACATAAATAACGTCACTTCATGTTTGGCGCACAGTGCTCGTATTTCTTGGGTCAACGCTTTTGAAATACGTTGTGGATGAACATTCCCTTCAAAATTTTGTTTCTCTGGCCGGGGATTATCCAGCGGGAAACGGTGAAGTGGAGAAATACCTGATAACTGGTTTTGCCAGTAATCCAATTGTTTTTCCAGAATATCCCCTTGCAGCCAATCCCGTTGCCATTGGGAATAATCGGTATATTGAACGGGTAATGGCGGCAGAGGATTACCCTCGCCTTGGCAATAAGCACGATATAATGTCAGCAACTCACTGATAAAGATTGCCAGCGACCAGCCATCACAGGCGATATGATGAATCGTATAGAGAATGAAATAATCATCATCTGCTAATTTTAGCAACCGAATACGCAGCATCAGGTCAGTGCTGAGATTAACAGCTTGTTTCCACTCCTGCTCACCGAGTTGTTTAAGCTGTTGTTGCTGCTCAAATTCTGAAAGCGTGGACAGATCATGGATGGTAATCGGCAAATCATAAGAGGTCGCGATAACCTGCCGTGGCTCATTATCAATAATTTTGAAATAAGTACGCAGCGATTCATGACGTTCAAGCAATGTTGCTATAGCCGCCTCAAAAGCTTTCAGATTGAGTGACTCTCTCAGCCTGAAATCACCGGTGCAGTTATACTGCGGACTGCCTTCGGTGAGTTGATCGATTAACCACAAACGCTGTTGAGCAAATGAAAGTGGGTAATGTTCCGCACGCTCATAACGCGGAATACCTTGCAGTCGGAGAGTGTCCGTATCCTCTTCTGAATCGATTTGCTTCAGGAAATCAATCAACTCTTGTTTATATTGTTTCCATTCACTCAGCAGTTCCGGCGGAATGCTGTTTCGGCTGGTTTTATATTTCAGTTTGTTATCAATCACAAACAGAGTAATCCCTTGATTTAAAGCTTCATTGATAATTTGTGCCGCATTTTTCATATATCACCTTCCAATAGTTCCTGTGTTGTCTCTTGCCCAGCCTGGAGATGTTTGCTCTTTTCTTTAACCTGATGAATCGTGGCGATTCGTGCTAATCGCTCAAGTGTTGGATGCTTAAAGACACTGCTCAACGGTATTTCAATGTTTAGATCATTGCGTATTAAGCTGATAAGGCGGGTTGCCTGAAGAGAGTGACCACCCAACATGAAAAAATTGTCATAAATGCTGACTTGACTCACGCCCAACACTTCTTGCCATAACTGGCTAATTTTTCTCTCCACTTCATTTCTTGGCGCGACATAACTTTGTTGGCGGAAATCATTTTCATCTGGAATAGGCAATGCTTTTTTGTCCACTTTGTTATTTAACGAGAGTGGCATTCGTTCTAGCGGAATATAAAGGCTTGGAACCATGTATTCTGGTAATTGTTTTTTCAGCGCTGATTCAAGTAGATCAGAAAGTTCAGCTTTAATATCGGAAGATTGAGAAGCGTTGTCGGTATTAAATTTCAGCCCTTTTTTATCCAGCCAATCTTTGGTTGGACAAACATAGGCAATCAATCTTTTATCGTTCCCATAAGTAATAACCGCAGCACTGCTTAAGGCGTCATGTCCGACCAATGTAGTTTCGATTTCTCCCAACTCAATCCTAAATCCTCTAATCTTGACTTGAGAGTCAATCCGGTCAATAAATTCCACACTACCATCAGGTAACCAACGGGCTAAATCTCCGGTTCGGTATAAACGTTGGGATTGGGATTTGTCCGTCAAATCAGTCATAAATTTCGTTGCGTTTGTTTCAGGAGAATTCAAATACCCGCGTGCCAGTTGGATACCGCCAATACATAACTCCCCCGTAACACCAATAGGAACTAAATTGCCTGATGGATCAAGAATACGGATAACGGTATTAGGCAATGGTTTCCCAATCGTAATTTTGTCATCCGTTAATAAGCCGGAAGTCACAATGGCAGTACACTCTGTCGGGCCATATACGTTAAACAATTTTCGATTCTGTGACCAACGAACAGCTACCTGTGGTGGTACCGCTTCCCCCGCTAAAAGTAAGGTTGAAACGGAACGCCATTTATTAAAATCCAAGTACGGCAATAAAGCAGGAGGTAATACAGCATGGGTAATCTGATGTTTGTCAACTAACTCACCCAAATATTCAGGGCTATGCTGTTGAGTTTCTGAAATTAAATAAAGTGCGGCTCCATATGCCAGTGTCATCGATATTTCTAAGATCATGGCGTCAAAGCTCCAGGAAGCGAACTGCAATCCCCGGCTATATGAATCAACACCAAATAAACCCGCCTGTGAAAGTGCCAGATTTACCCACCCCTTATGTTCCAACAAAACCCCTTTCGGTTTACCGGTAGAACCAGAGGTATAAATGACATAAGCCAGATTATTTTCCGTTAGTGGGAATGGGCGTTCAGTGATATTGCCCGTAAGCATGTGCTGCAATTGTGATTGTATTGTCTCCGTATCCAAACAGACGACTTTCTGCTGGCTGATTGGGAGTTTTTCTATCAGATTTGTTTCAGTCAGAATGAACTCAGCTTCGCTGTGTTCCAACATATATTGAAGACGGGATTTCGGATAACTGGGATCTAACGGCAAATAAGCCCCGCCTGCTTTAATAATTCCCAGTAGCGCGACTACAGCGCGTATTGAACGAGGAATACAGAGCGCGACCAATGTTTCTGGTTTGATCTTTTGTTCTATCAAATAATGAGCGAGCTGGTTAGCTTGTTTATTTAGCTCCTGATAACTTAATGAATTGCCGTCAAAAATAACGGCGGTGTTTTCAGGATGCCGGGCAGCTTGTTCTTCAAACAGTTCATGAAAACAGCCGCCATGCTGGTTATGATCCTGTGGGCCATTCCATTCATGTAATAAAGTGTGTATTTCAGCCTCTGCTAATAATGGAATGTCATGGACAGAAGGTTCCTTGTGTATTAGATCGGAGCTAATACATGGCTTCATGACACTAACAATATTAGCAAGCAAGGTTTCATAATTGGCGAGTAATCTTTCAATAGTCATCTTGTTAAACAAGCTGCTGTCATAAACCCATAAAAGGGATAATCCTCCCTCTTCTTCTTCATAAATATGAATTTCCAAATCAAATCGGACTTTCAAAAGCAAACGCTCTTCAAACTCAATATTATTATCCCGTACCAGTGCCATATCACACTGAGTATTCTCCAAAGTAAAAGCGATTTGGAATATAGGGTTATAATTTAAGTTTCGTCCCGGGCTTATTTTTTCTACCAGCATTTGAAATGGCAAATCTTGATGTGCATAAGCATCCAAGATAGTACGACTGTTCTGCTTTAATAACTCACTGAAAGTAGGCTGGCCGGATAAATCCGTTCTGATCACCAGAGAGTTAACAAAAAAGCCAATCAGAGGCTCAATATCATGGTGTCTTCTCCCTGCGAGTGGTGTTCCAACCAAAATGTCTTTTTCATTACTGTAACGACTCAACAATACGGCAAAGGCTGTCTCCAGAAACATGAATAATGTGACTTCATGTTGGTGACATAATGCGCTTATTTCTTGTGTCAAATCCTTTGAAATACGTTGATCATTAAGATGTCCCTCAAAACTCTGTTTCTCTGGTCGTGGGTTATCCAGTGGAAAACGGTGAAGTGGAGAAATACCTGATAACTGGGTTTGCCAATAATCCAGTTGTTTTTTCAGAATATCGCCTTGCAGCCAATTTCGTTGCCATTGAGCATAATCGGTATATTGGATTTTAAGTGGCGGTAATGGGGCTATTTCTCCTTTACTATACGCGCGATATAAGGTGATAAGTTCATTGACAAAGATTTCTATTGACCAGCTATCGCAAGCAATATGGTGAATGGTATAGATAATCACATAATCATCTTCGGCCAGCTTTATCAGGCGAATACGTAACATCAAATCAGTACTGAGGTTAAAAACCAAGTTATCTTCTTCTTTATTGAATCTTTTGACTTGAGATTCTTGCTCAGTTTCAGAGAATGCAGTCAGATCATATAATGTAATAGGTAAATCATAGGAATGTGTTATGACTTGCCGTGGCTCATTATCAATAATTTTAATATGGGTACGTAACGCCTCATGACGCTCAAGCAACTTTTTTACAGCCGCCTTAAAAGCGTTGAAATTAAGTTGCTCCCGTAATCTCAAATATCCGGGACAATTATATTGAGGGCTACCTTCGGTAAGTTGATCGATAAACCACAAGCGTTGCTGAGCAAATGAGAGTGGATAATGTTCTGCATTGCCATCACGTTGAATATTCTGTAACGGATATGTTTGAATTTCTTCTTTTTCATCGATCTGGTTCAGGAAGTCGATCAACTCTTGTTTATAATTTTTCCATTCACTGAATAATTCAGCAGGAATACTATCACGGCTAGTTTCGTATTGTAATCGGTTATCAGCAACAAACAGAGTAATTCCTTGATTTAAAGCCTCATTCACAATTTGCGCTGCATTTTTCATATATCTCCTCGAAAATATAATATCAGATTATTTACACACGTGATTATTTATTATATTCGTAATTGTAAAATAAAAAATTTCTAATCATGTTAGCATATAGGAATCGAAAACTATTAGCGACGCTGTTTGATTTTATTATCAAAACAGAGGAAAAATAAATAACTCTTCATAATTATGACACGCCCCATTTTATTACTCTCGGTTATTCCTATAGGAAAATGAATTCAAAAACACTTTCACTTTTTCGAGCCACTACCACATATACTGTCAGCAGTGATTTCGTATCACCATTTCATACAGGGATTGCCACAGGCGCTCAATTTTATTCAGTCAAAAATAATAAACAGGTAAAATAATAGGTTAAATTTAGGATGACGGGGCTGCCAATCACTGCCCCACCGGTTTTTATGAATACGATAATTATCCAAAATTAACGTTAAGGTTTCAGCGGGACAATCTTGGCGTTCAAGCTCTTTCAATACACTGATAAATAATCGATAATTCTTATTTAACCCACCAATATATTTCAGGTTTGCAATTGAACGACTGATCCCCTGAAAAATAAAACCTAAACATCCCATTAGGTATCTCACCAATTTCAACTAATATTTCGGTAATTTTTCCAGGGTATTTAATTAATTTCTTAATATTAGTTATTACCTATATAGCCAATATTACTCAAAAAATCATCGGGAATAATTGTCCCTTTCAATGCCGAAAAAATCATCCCAGTCGGGTGGATTACGGAGTAATATTACATCTCCGGTCTCAAAATCCTGCCGAATAAAAATTTTATCAGGGTCAAACTAATAAGCCGCAGGCAAACACACCGCTTGATTCCTCCCATTAATAAACAATTTCGCGACAATATCAAAACAGATGACAGATATTGGTACATGACCAAACATGATGTTATAAAGCTATCAATTTAACGGTAAGTAATAAATTCGTTGTCCTTCAAAAAAATTCCCTATTTCACTTGACCCGTATCAAGGATACGAGTATATATTTTCATAAATTTTATTTATGTATACCCAATAGATTTCAAGATGGATCGCGACGGCAAAGGAGCGCAGCCAACAAAGCAGCAACTTGAAAGATAACAGGTATAAACCAGAAAATATGAAGGAGAGAGGATGAGTAACGCGATCAAAGAAATAAGTGATGCTAATATTGCATATGCAGCAACTTTTGACGATGACAAAAAAAACCTTGGTTTACCTGCTGTCAGACGATTTGCCATATTGACTTGTATGGATGCCAGATTAGACCCAGCAAAATTTGCAGGTTTATCTGAAGGTGATGCCCATATTATTCGTAACGCGGGCGGAAGAGCCAGTGATGATGCCATTCGTTCACTTATTATTTCTTACAAACTTTTCGGAACAAAAGAGTTGTTTGTCATCCATCATACTCATTGTGGGATGGAACTTTTTACAGACAACATCATGGGTGATTTACTGGAAAGCAGTCTGGAAAGTGTCATCATGACGGATGAGGGATTTAAAGAAGTCGGCACCAGCGCCGGTTCACCTGAGGGAAAATATATCAAATGGCTCACCATTGACAATCAAGTTAATAGTTTAATCGAAGATATTCACCGTATTCGTACTCACCCCCTCGTACCCGCAAGTATCGCCATATATGGGTACATCTATGATGTGAAGTCAGGAAAATTAATTGAGGTTCCTGAAGCAACAAGCCTTGCAAATGCAGAGTCGTAAATTAAACTTATTGGTATATCGTCATCATTGAAAGATGTTTGATTTACGATAGGCTTATGTGATTTACTCCCCACGCTCAATCATAAGTGATTAGCGTGGGGTTTATTATCAGTGATTCTATATTCTGCTTATTTTATTGCTATAAACATTTAAAAATTCGAGTGCTGAAATATTAAATTTTTTATATAAAGGGGAGTTAACCCAATAAATTCAGATTTTCAAAAAGATAATTAACTGCGCTTAATTGAAGCCCATTAACCATTAATAAAGAGTTAAAAACCAATCAATGCAAAAAAAATAATATTATCCGAAAAGATAGGTATTTAAACACTTTCTTGCTATTATTTTATGCATAAAATCCTAAAAATCACATAATAAAAAATGGATACAATAGTTAATCTGGCAGGATTTAATCCCTGAAAAAGTTTATTATCCGTGAAAATATAAAGGGGTCTTTACAGGGTCATATAATCGCGAAAATCCTTTTCATCACTTACTCAATCTCTATTTTTTAAAGCCAGGTTTGCCGTTTTTAGCTCGCCATTCTTTTATAGTTTTTAAAATTCCCTCCGGGGAATCATCCTCTCCATTTTTGGGATAATATCTTTAGAAATCATATAGGAACATTCTGAAAATTGCGGATTTTATCGTCGAAAATGCATGCAATAACTTATGATTCGTAATGCATTAAATACAAATTTTTAATAAAAGAGCCAACAAAGGAAGAGTGAGCAAGATAAAACTGATTCTGTAGAGCGGGCATTATGTCTGACGAAATAAACGGTCAGACCAAACACAATAGATTGAAGAAAGCATCAACAAGACACTTTTAGAAATACAAAAATAAAGCGCTGACCCAAGGATCAGCACTTCACCATTATTTATCTCATCAGATATTTATTATTGACCAAACATCTCCCGCAACCAGCCCGGTGCTTGTTCTTGTTGCTGAACAGGTTCTGACACGGCTGCTTGCTGGCACAAGCTCTGTGGATCATAAGTCCAAACCGGTAATGTTCTCCAACCACTGCCACTACAGTTGAAACTGCCATCTTCGTTAACCGCCATATCCACAATCCCTTCTGGAGGCATATTGTTCAACATCAACGGGGGTTGATTTTCCAGATAACGACGATACACATTTAATGCCCCGGTAGCGCCGGTCAGATTAGTCGGTTCATTGTTATCCCGACCAACCCATGAAATCACCACTTCTTTGCCATCAATACCGGCAAACCAGCTATCACGCAGGTCATTAGTTGTTCCTGTTTTACCGGCTAAATTATAACGACCAAACTTAGCCGCCAGAGAACGAGAGGTCCCCCTCGCCACAACCTGCTGCATACCATACAACGTCAGATAAGCCGCTTGAGCAGGTACCGTCCGTTCAGCTTGCGGGTAACTCTGATATATCACCGTGCCTTCTTCCGTGATGACTGAACGTAACGCGGAAAGCGTCGCACGGTTGCCGCCGCTCGTCATCGTCTGGTATTCCTGAGCCACTTCCAGCGGTGTCAGGCTGAGAGAACCCAGTAACATGGCCGGAACCTGATGAATCACTTCTTCCGGAACCCCAAGCCGGACCAGGGTATTACTGACATGATCAAGACCCACAGCTAATCCAAGATTCACCGTCGGAATATTGATTGAACTCGCCAGCGCATCGACTAACATAACTCGCCCACGGAAACGACGGTCATAATTTCTCGGCTCCCACGCCTTACTGTTAGGCTGTTTTACCGTAAGCGGTTCATCTGCCAGCCAGGTATTTAACCGATATTGATCAGGTTCACTCAACGCCGCCAGATAAGTAGAGGGTTTTGCCAACGAACCAATTGAGCGACGTGCCATCAGCGCCCGGTTAAATCCCGCATACTGTGGTTGAGAACCACCGACCATTGCCCTGATTTCACCACTAATACGATCGACAATCACCATTGCCCCTTCAAGATCAGTAATCTTGCGGGTTTTTCTCAAGTTGGCAATCCCTTCTTCCACCGCATTTTCTGCCGCATCTTGGGATACCGGGTCCAGAGTAGTAAAGATTTTTACACCGGACAGATCATTCACTTTATCGCCCAGTTTGTCCTGTAATTCCTTTCGAACTAATTGCATAAACGCAGGTTGTGGGGTAATCACTCCACTTTTCGGTTTTACGCCCAATGGGCGAGCACTCAGTAACTTATAAAGATCTTCGTCAATAATTTGCTGATTTTGTAAAAGCTTGAGCACTACATTACGACGTTGAAGAGCTAATTTAGGATTACGCCACGGGTTATAAAGTGAAGCCCCTTTTACCATACCCACCAGCAATGCTTGCTGATCCAAACTTAATTCATCCACCGGGCGACCAAAATAATAGAGGCTCGCCAGTGGGAATCCTCGGATCTGCTCATCACCACTTTGACCTAAAAACACCTCATTCAGATACAGTTCGAGAATCCGATCTTTGCTATAGCGGTAATCCATCAGAAGCGCCATGTACGCTTCATTCGCTTTACGCACTAAAGTACGTTCATTGGTCAGGAATAAATTTTTGACCAATTGTTGCGTTAGGGTACTTCCCCCCTGAACGGTACGTCCTGCAACCAGGTTAGCCAACACCGCACGCCCAATAGAAAGAATACGGATACCATCATGTTGATAGAAATAGCGGTCTTCTGTTGCCAGTAAGGTATTAACCAGTAAATCTGGGAAGCCAGAACGGGGCACGAACAACCGCTGTTCGCCATTGGGTGACTGCAACATGGTAATCAGCTTCGGATCAAGGCGGAAGAAACCAAACTGACGTTGGTTTTCTATATTTTTGATCTCTGCCAGACGATTATCACTGAAAGTCAACAGAGCATGGATCTGCCCTTCTTTACTGTCAGGGAAATCAAACGGACGACGCAGCATTTCAATGGTTTCACCTCTGACAGAAAACTCACCTGGACGCGTGATTTTCGTCACCTGACGATACTGCATTCCTTCCAACAGATGTACCATCTCTTTTTTACTGTAGTTCATGCCCGGTTCAAGGTTAACCATCCGGCCATAAACTGCTGCTGGCAATTCCCAGACTTTTCCGTCAATGCGATCACGGATTTTACCATCCAGATAGACTCCATATCCCCCCAGTAATACCGCAAAAACAAGAAATATTTTGAATAACAACCAGAACCAACGCCACTTTTTCTTAGGTGGACGAGCATTTTTTCCTTTCTTTGTCATGGGTTGGTCCTCTTCATCATCGTAGTCGTCATCTTCTTCATAACCATCATCATAATCATCTAACAGATACCGTCTTTTCAATGACGGTTTACGACGGGATACAGATTTTTTGCCTTTACGTCCGATTGGTTGACGATCTTCACCAGACATTCCAAAATTCTCCAAAACCATTTAGATGCTGAATAATGGGTATTCATATTCCTTTCTTTTAATGAATTTATTCACCTACAAGAAAGTTGTTAAATTCTACTGCGAATATTTTTTTACCCGCCGGGTTGGTGCGGTATTTGCCGGATCATCCGGCCATAAATGTTTTGGGTAACGCCCTTTCATCTCTTTTTGCACTTCCCGGTATGATCCTTGCCAAAAAGCAGCCAAGTCCTGCGTAATCTGCAATGGCCGCTGGGCCGGCGATAATAATTCAAGCACCAATATTACCCGTCCTTTTGCCAGAGATGGGCTTTGTTGCTCACCATACATTTCCTGCATCCTAACTGATAATACTGGTGGTTTATTATCAAAATAACGGATTACTATCCGACTGCCAGTAGCAACAGTGTAATAAACCGGCAGTTCATTATCCAGACACTGTCGCTGTTGCCAGTCCAATAAACTTTCCAGTGCTGGCAATAAATCAAGCTGTTTCAGCCCTTTCAAATCATGCACATTAGTCAGAAATGGCCTCAGCCAACGTTCAAGAGAAGCCATCAATGAATCATTATCTACATCAGGCCACTGTATTTCAGGCAACCATTTGGCCGCACATTGGATACGGGTACGAAGTTGAACAACCGCAGATGACCAATTCAGTTCATGTAATCCCTCACTGCGTAACCAGTTTAACAGAGCCTGTTGTAATTGCTCATCAGAAGGTTTTGCCAATAGCTGGGCTTTTACTGTCAAGCTGCCACATTGCAGCCGTTTCCATGCTCTTAATGTGCCTTTATTGTCATCCCATTCAACGACACTCTGCTCATTGAATAAATTCGGTTGTTGCCATATCAGTTGTTCAATGTCCAGAGGACAAGCCAGTAAAATGCGGGCATCAGGGTTTTTGCTGCTTTGTAATAGTGAAGGAGCCACCAGCCACGATTCGTCAGATAATTTTTCTTTATCATCGATCATTGCCCCTAAACCATTTGCTAGTTGAAAGCGACCATGCTTATCTCGATTTTTAGCTATTCGGTCAGGAAAACCTTGAGCCAATAACATTGCGACTGCTCCACAGGCTGGCTCACCAAAATGACCACCGATATTTCTGACTAACTGCTTTGCTCGCCGTAACCACTGAGTCTGACGCTGCTCAACCCAATAAGTGATATCCAGCTGACCGTCACGGGGAGGTTCCTCCAGAATCGCTGTCAGCATAGCGGCGGTGGCCAGCGTATCGGCTCCCTGCTCCGAACCGGCACATAACATAGCAGCCAGACGCGGATCACTACCAAATTCCGCCATTTTCCTGCCTCTGGAAGTCAACTGACCATTATGATTTACCGTGCCTAACTGTAATAACAGCGATTTGGCTACCGCCAGTGCAGCGGTTGGCGGCTTATCCAACCAGTGCAGTTGGGAAGTATCATGACATCCCCACTGCAATAAAGAGAGCCATAAGCTACCGAGGTCAGCATTCAGTATTTCGGGTTCACTGTGCTCTGCGGCCCTTTCTGCCTGTTCCTGGCTGAATAGATGCCAACAAATTCCAGCTTCCAACCGTCCGGCTCGTCCAGCTCGTTGTGTCATAGAAGCCTGACTAATACGTTGTGTGATCAAACGGGTTAATCCGGTTTTTGGCTCAAAACGGGTCGTGCGTTCAAGGCCACTATCAACCACCAATCGAATACCTTCAATCGTTAAGCTAGTTTCTGCAATGTTAGTCGCCAAAACGACTTTACGGCGTCCAAGTGGTGAAGGTTCGATAGCTTTTTGCTGTTCAGCTAACGATAAGGCACCGTATAACGGGCAGAGATCGGTATCTTCTGCCACTTTCCCGTGAAGAAATCCCAATACCCGCTGAATTTCCCCAATACCCGGCAAAAACAATAACAAAGAACCCTGCTGTTGTTGGAGTAATCGCAATACAGTGGTAGCCACACTTTGCTCAAAAGGCTGATGAGCCGGTAAAGGGTGATAATTCCGGGTAATAGGAAAGCTCCGTCCTTCAGAAATAATCACCGGCGCATCAGGTAATAAAGAAGAGAGGCGCTGATTATCCAACGTCGCTGACATGATCAGAATCCGCAGATCATCCCGCAATCCTGCCTGTACATCCAGAAGCAATGCCAGCGCCAGATCAGCCTGTAAACTGCGCTCATGGAATTCATCCAGAATCACCAAAGAAACACCTTCCAGCATCGGGTCCTGCTGTAACATACGCGTCAAAATGCCTTCTGTTACCACTTCAAGACAGGTAGCCGTACTCACTTTGGTTTCTGAACGCATCCGGTAACCCACCGTCTGCCCAATATTTTCATTCAGTTGAGCAGCAAGACGGTTAGCAACACTACGAGCGGCAATTCGCCGTGGCTCTAACATAATGATACGCCCGGAAAAATCAGCTTTTTTCAGGATTTCCAATGGCAACCCCGTAGACTTTCCAGCCCCGGCAGGAGCATGCAACAGTACCTGTTGTGAGCTTTTCAACGCACTCAGGACAGGCTCGACGACCTCGTATACAGGCAATAAAGACACAAACACTCCATTAAAGAAAGTTAACTTTCAACCGCCGACATTGTAGCATTGCCTGTCTCAATCTTATGCCATCAGTCATTAAGGCGTTTTTATGAAATTCCATCCTCCGTTACAATCTGCCACGCTAATTCGTCGCTATAAACGTTTCCTGGCTGATGTCATCACACCAGAAGGCGAAACACTGACCATCCACTGTGCCAATACGGGCGCAATGACCGGCTGTGCAACACCGGGAGACACGGTTTGGTACTCCACATCTGACAATCCAAAGCGTAAATACCCCAACAGTTGGGAGTTGACAGAAACACAGGATGGTCACTGGATTTGCGTTAATACGCTCAGAGCGAATGATTTAGTGGCGGAAGCTATTAAACAAAATGCAATTTCAGAATTTTCTGAATACAAAAAAATCAGCAGGGAGGTAAAATATGGTGAAGAGCGCAGCCGGATAGATTTGCTATTGCAGGCAGAGCAGCAAGTCAACTGTTATATTGAAGTGAAATCAGTCACGCTTCTTCAAAATAATTGTGGCTATTTCCCTGATGCAGTAACCACCCGTGGGCAGAAACACTTACGGGAATTGCAACACATAGTAGAACAAGGGCAAAGAGCTGTTCTGTTTTTTGCGGTCTTGCACTCTGGGATCAAACAGGTCGCGGCGGCTGCACACATTGATGATAATTATTCATCTCTTTTGGAACAAGCGCAAAACTCTGGGGTCGAAGTTATCTGTTACCAGGCCAATATAACGGAAAAAGGGATGGTTTTAGGTGATAAATTAACTTTTATTCTAACTGGTTAATTTATTGACTCACCTAATATATACCCTATGGATTTCAAAATGGATCACGACGGCAAGGGAGCAAATCCCCGGGAGCATAGCGAACTCTATGACCGGGGTGAGTGAGTGCAGCCAACAAAGAGGCAACTTGAAAGATAACGGGTATATACAGTCAGATTGTACAAGGTGTAAAGACATCCGATACGTTTGTCTTCACTCCATAGTGAAACTAATAGCAGGAACAATTGCCAACCCATGCTCCATCTGCTATTTATAGCGGCCTGTTTTTTTCCCCGCTAGGGGTTCGTTTGATAGTGCGTGAGTTAGGAGAAGTATTATGCAAGAAGGGCAAAAACGTAAAACCTCGTCCTTAAGCATTCTCGCCATCGCTGGGGTAGAACCTTACCAAGAGAAGCCAGGTGAAGAATACATGAACGATGCCCAGTTGGCGCATTTCAAGCTAATTCTTGAAGCATGGCGCAATCAGCTCAGGGATGAAGTAGATCGTACTGTATCTCATATGCAAGATGAGGCAGCGAACTTCCCCGATCCAGTTGACCGTGCAGCGCAGGAAGAAGAGTTCAGTCTTGAATTACGCAACCGTGATCGTGAACGTAAATTGATTAAGAAGATCGAGAAGACACTGAAAAAAGTCGAAGATGACGATTTCGGTTTCTGTGAATCCTGTGGAATTGAGATAGGCATCCGTCGTCTGGAAGCCCGTCCAACCGCAGATTTGTGTATTGATTGTAAAACCTTAGCCGAAATCCGTGAAAAACAGATGGCTGGCTAATTAATCGTGTGCCAAATACGGCGTCTTTAATGGCGCCGTATACACAACTTTCACTGATCCCCATATGATAAAGCCTGAACGTCCCCTCGCTTATATTGGGCGTTTCGCCCCGTCACCTTCGGGTGATCTTCACTTTGGTTCGTTAATCACAGCAATTGGCAGCTATTTGCAAGCCCGTGCTAATCAGGGAAAATGGCTGATACGTATTGACGATATTGATCCGCCCAGAGAGGTTCCCGGCGCTGCCAGCCGTATTCTCCAGACTCTTGAACATTATGGCCTACATTGGGATGGCGAAGTTCTCTATCAATCCCAGCGTCATGACGCTTACCGCTATGTCCTTAATCAGTTGCAACAACAAGGGGTAAGCTATAACTGTATCTGTACCCGTCAACGTATTCAGCAGGCTAATGGTTTTTACGATAAAAACTGCCGTGAATTAAATCTACCTCTTAATCATGCAGCAATCCGACTTAAGCAGAATAATCCTGTTTATGGTTTTGAAGATAAATTGCTGGGATACCTGAGCGCTGACCCTGCCATGGCAGAAGAAGATTTCATTATTCATCGTCGTGATGGCTTATTTGCCTATAATCTGGCGGTTGTTATTGATGATGATTATCAGGGTGTGACAGAAGTCGTGAGAGGGGCTGATTTGATTGAGCCAACTGTTCGCCAGATTGCACTTTATCAGCAATTAAATTTAAAGATCCCTGATTATATTCACCTACCATTGGCTCTGAATAAAAACGGCAATAAACTTTCCAAACAGAATCATGCTCAACCAGTCCCGCTGGATGATCCCCGACCGTTACTCATTGAAGCATTATCTTTCCTTAATCAGCCTGTCATAAAAAATTGGCCGGACCTTTCCCGTGACCAGTTGTTGAAAAAAGCAACAGCACATTGGGATCTGGACCAGATTCCGCGACAAGATAAAATATACAAATAACATGAATAAAGTTACCGTTAGTCATAACAACCATTCTCAAAAAATACACAGTAGGCTATGATTAGCCGCTGTTTTTTATTCGTTTTTATATGATTAGTTACTTATCGAGGTGTACCATTTTTAACCGAGTAGCAAATTTCTGCCGTAATTTATTGATCCGCGAGGGAAAAATTGACCGCGAACTACAGGCAGCCAGTGAAAGGCCAGTCACCGTATCTGACCGTTCTTCTCAGGAAGAGTACGTAACTCTTCAATCTAATCACCAAAATACCTGCCAACTTTCATCCAGCGTGAACGCTCAAAAGAAAGTTGAACAGGAAAACCCTTATTCAGATTTACCCATAACGGTAATTTCACGTGAACAACACAATATTTCTCGTAGAGATATCAGTGAGAATGCGCTTAAGGTACTTTACCGTTTAAATAAATCTGGTTTTGATGCTTATCTGGTTGGCGGTGGTGTCCGTGACTTGTTGCTGGGCACAAAGCCGAAAGATTTTGATATTGCCACCAATGCAACACCAGAACAGGTTCGTAAATTATTCCGTAACTGCCGTCTGGTGGGACGCCGTTTCCGCTTAGCCCATATTATGTTTGGCCCGGAAGTGATTGAAGTTGCAACATTCCGTGGTCCACATGAACAAACTGATTCCGATGATAAAAGTCAGTCACAACATGCTCAAAGCGGTATGCTGTTACGGGATAACATCTTTGGTTCAATTGAAGAAGATGCTATGCGCCGTGATTTCACGATCAACAGCCTCTATTACGGCATCAATGATTTCTCTCTGCGTGATTATGTTGGCGGTCTTCATGATCTGGAAACCGGCGTTATCCGTCTGATTGGTGATCCAGAAACCCGCTATCGGGAAGATCCAGTAAGAATGCTGCGTGCAGTTCGTTTCGCCAGCAAACTGAATATGACCATCAACGAAGATACCGCCGAACCTATCTCTCGTCTGGCTTTTCTACTGAGCAATATTCCACCTGCTCGCCTGTTTGAAGAATCTTTAAAACTTTTGCAAACAGGCCAAGGCTACAGCACTTATAAGCTGCTACGCAAATATCACCTGTTCCAACCACTATTCCCATTGGTTCAACGCTATTTCACCGAAAATAACAATTCGCCAATGGAACATATGCTCAATCAGGTTCTGAAGAATACCGACTACCGGTTACAGAATGATAAGCGGGTTAATCCGGCGTTTTTGTTCGCTGCAATGCTTTGGTATCCACTGGTTGAACATGCTGAAAAGCTATCTCAGGAAAGTGGTTTAACTTACTACGACTCCTTTGCATTAGCGATGAATGATATTCTGGACGAACAGTGCCACTCTATTGCTATTCCTAAGCGCCTGACAACCATCATGCGTGATATCTGGCAATTACAGTTACGTCTGCCGCGCCGTCATGGTAAACGCGCAAACAAATTGATGGAGCATCCTAAATTTCGGGCTGCCTATGACCTGCTAGAACTGCGTGCGAATGTTGAAAACCGTAATGAGCTAAAAGAGCTGGCCCACTGGTGGGGAGAATTCCAGCTGGTCAATGCCTCGCAGCAGCGGGGGATGATTTCTGAATTGGGCAATGATGTTATCCGTCGCCGTACACGGTCACGCCGCTACTACAAACCAAGATTGGGCAGGGATAGCAGATAATCATGACTCGTGTTTATATCGCTCTTGGTAGCAATCTAGCGAAGCCTGTGCAGCAAGTAAAAAATGCCCTTGCTGCATTAAAAGAATTACCCGAAACAGAGTTTATTACCTGTTCCTCTCTGTATCGTACCAAACCGATGGGACCACAGGATCAACCAGACTTTCTGAATGCGGTGGTAGCACTGGAAACCACTCTGGAACCGGAAACATTGCTCAATCACACCCAAGCGATTGAATTGGCTCAAGGACGAGTAAGGAAAAATGAGCGCTGGGGGCCAAGGACACTTGATCTGGATATCATGCTATTTGGTAATCAGGTCATTAATACCGAACGCCTGACAGTTCCCCACTATGGACTAAAACAGCGCGAATTCATGCTTTATCCGTTAGCTGAAATTGCCCCTGACCTTGTGTTTCCTGATGGGGAAGCTTTATCTGAAAGACTGAAATATATCCCAGAAAACGGCCTGACACTCTGGCTACAACCACAGTCCTCTGATCCCAGTAATTGCATATAAGGATCTCAGTTCAGTCCGTGGCCGATTTCTGTACATAACAAGAAAAATTGCAGGAGAAGATAGATAATGAAACCAATGACCATGACTGATCTGAATCAGCTCAAAAAAGAAAAACGGAAATTCGCGACGATTACCGCTTATGACGCCAGCTTTGCTCAACTGTTTACCGAACAAGGTATTAATGTCATGCTGGTTGGTGACTCTCTGGGTATGACATTGCAAGGGGCGGATACCACCATTCCAGTGACCGTTGAAGATATTGTCTATCATACTCGTTGCGTCCGCGCTGGCGCACCCTATACTTTTCTTATTGCCGATATGCCTTTCATGAGTTATGCCACACCAGAGCAGAGTTGTAAAAACGCTGCCAAGCTTATGCGTGCCGGCGCTAACATGGTTAAAGTTGAGGGCGGTAGCTGGCTATATGATACCGTTAAAATGCTTACCGAGCGTTCCGTACCCGTTTGCGCTCATTTAGGGCTAACTCCCCAGTCGGTCCATGTTCTGGGCGGTTATAAAGTTCAGGGACGTGATGAAATATCGGCCAATCAATTGATAAAAGATGCAATTACATTAGAAAAGGCTGGCTCGCAATTGCTGGTACTGGAATGCGTACCCGTTGAATTGGCTAAACGTATCACCGATGAATTACAGATCCCAGTAATTGGTATTGGTGCCGGTAATATGACTGATGGGCAAGTTTTAGTGATGCATGATGCATTAGGCATTACAGCAAGCCCACCTAAATTTGCAAAAAACTTCCTTGAAGAAGCTGGAAATATGCGTGATGCCATCCGTCTATATAAAGCACAGGTGGAAAGCGGCACTTATCCTGGCAAAGAACACTCATTTTATTAATAACTCACCCTTGTTAGCCTGAAAGCTTTGAACAAATTAAGGAGTATTAAGCAATGCTGATTGTCGAAACTATACCGATTCTACGCCGTGAAATCCGCCGTTGGCGTCAGGAAGGGAAACGCATTGCACTCGTGCCAACAATGGGTAACTTGCACGACGGCCATATGACGCTAGTCGATGAAGCCAAAGCGCAAGCAGACGTTGTTATCGTCAGCATTTTCGTTAACCCGATGCAATTTAATCGTCAGGATGATCTGGCAAGATATCCGCGCACTTTGCAGGAAGATTGCGAAAAGCTCCATCAACACGGTGTCGATCTGGTATTCGCTCCTGCCGATAAGGAAATGTACCCTAATGGTATGGAACATCAGACTTATGTTGAAGTTCCTGAATTTTCTACCATTCTGGAAGGTGCCAGCCGTCCCGGTCATTTCCGTGGCGTTTCAACGGTGGTAAGCAAATTGTTCAATCTGGTGCAGCCGGATTTGACCTATTTTGGCGAGAAAGATTTTCAGCAATTACAGCTTATCCGCAAAATGATTGCCGATATGGCTTATGATATTACTTTGATTTCCGTACCGACTGTACGCGATAAAAATAGCCTGGCTCTAAGTTCACGTAATAACAACTTAACCGCCGATGAACATAAAATCGCGCCAAAACTCAGCAAGATCATGAAATCTATAGCTGAAAAAATGGCACAAGGTGAACGCCACACAGAGCAATTGCTCACCCAAGCTTCCGAACAGCTACGCGAAGTTGGTTTTATACCTGATGAGCTGTTTATCCGTGACGCCGAAACTCTGGCTCCGTTAAATACCGAAAGCAAAAAAGCGGTTATTCTGATGGCCGCCTGGTTAGGGCAAACCCGTTTGATCGATAATCAACAAATAGATTTAACGCAATAATCGCCCGCTGTATCAGGCATTACTGATACAGGAAAATAAAATAACAGATTCTAAGTTGTCATTGAATCAGGAGAGAAACCATGTTGCGCACTATGCTACAGGGGAAATTGCACCGAGTGAAAGTCACTCAGGCAGATCTGCATTATGAAGGTTCCTGTGCAATTGATCAGAATTTTATGGATGCAGCCGGTATTCTGGAATATGAAGCCATTGATATCTATAACGTGGATAACGGTGAGCGCTTTTCCACTTATGCTATTGCTGCTGAACGTGGCTCTAGAATAATTTCAGTCAACGGAGCAGCAGCGCGCCGTGCCGCAGTAGGTGATAAGCTAATTATCTGCTCATATGTACAAATTTCAGATGAAGACGCCCATCATCATAAGCCGAATGTCGCTTACTTCGATGGCAATAATATTATGAGCCGTATGGCTAAAGCCGTGCCAGTTCAGGTAGCTTAAATATTAATTATATGCTCGATAATGGGTAGGTTGTGAAGACCTCTGTAAATAAACTTCCCCTACCCATCAAATAAAAGAATCTACAATTAGGTTCTCAACCCCCGTCCTGTATCAATCAAATACCAAGCAACAAGATAAAAAACTATAATAAACGCGCTTAAAACCCCCAACGTTATGATTAATGAAACATCGGTAATTCCCAAAAAACCATAGCGGAAGCCACTGATCATATAAACTATCGGATTGAGTTTGGAAACCGCTTGCCAAAATGGGGGTAATAATGTCAGCGAGTAAAATACCCCGCCAAGATAGGTCAGCGGCGTTAATACGAACGTTGGAATAATACTGATATCATCAAACGTCTTAGCGAAAATTGAATTCAGCAATCCCCCTAATGAGAATAGAATTGATGTCATCAACAACGTGACAACAATCATCCACCAGGAATGAATATGAAGCGGAACAAAAAACAGGGAAACTAATGTCACCAAAATACCAACACAAACTCCACGAGCGACACCACCCCCCACAAAGCCCGTGATAACGATGTGCGTTGGCACCGGTGCTACCAGTAATTCCTCAATACTACGCTGAAATTTCGCCCCAAAAAAAGAAGAGGAAACATTAGCGTAAGAGTTAGTAATCACTGACATCATAATCAGGCCAGGGACAATAAACTGCATGTAATCCACACCCCCCATTTCCCCAATACGCGAACCAATCAAGCTACCGAAAATAATAAAATAGAGTGACATGGTAATAACTGGCGGTAATAAAGTTTGTACCCAAATACGACCAAAACGGGTAATTTCTTTAATCCAGATAGTTTTTAGTGCCACCCAATACAGCTGAATCATTTACTATCTCCTTGTACGTTATTCACCAAGCTAACAAATAACTCTTCCAAACGGTTCGCTTTATTACGCATACTCAAAATATGCACCCCCTGAGCGCTTAATTGGGTAAATACGCCGTTTATTCCCTGCCCACGTTGAACATCCACTTCCAAAGTAGACGCATCCAGCAGCCGATAGTCATATCCTATCAGTTCAAGAATTGGGTTTTGCATGGCCAGATCGAAGACGAACGTTTCAGACTCCACCTGACTAAGCAGGTTTTTCATACTGGTGTTTTCCACCAATTCACCATGCTGAATAATACCAATATTACGGCACAGCATTTCTGCCTCTTCCAGATAATGGGTAGTTAAAATAATCGTGGTTCCTTGTGCGTTCAATTCTTTCAAAAAACTCCACATCGAACGGCGAAGTTCAATATCGACACCCGCTGTCGGCTCATCAAGAATCAATAATTTAGGCTGATGCATCAAAGCACGTACAATCATCAGACGACGTTTCATACCACCGGATAGACGAATCGCCCGTTGATCGCGCTTCTCCCACAGCTCCAACTGAGACAGATAGATTTTCGCTCTAGCCTGAGCCACATTCCTCGGCACACCGTAGTAACCTGCCTGATTGAGCACAATCTGCAATACCGTTTCAAACGGATTAAAGTTAAATTCCTGTGGAACAAGACCTAACTGGCGTTTAGCATTGACAATATCAGTATCAATATCGTAGCCAAATACCTTAACCTTACCGCGGCTTTTATTTACCAGAGAGCTAATAATACCGATTGTGGTGGACTTCCCTGCACCGTTCGGACCCAATAATGCGTAGAAGTCTCCTGCTTCTACATTCAGGTCAATCCCGCGCAGCGCTTTAATGCCACCAGCGTAAGTCTTGGTAAGCTGCGTTAACTCCAATGCATAAGTCATAAATTAAAAAACACCTTTATTATCTAGCCACTTTTACGTGTAATATGAAAATATAATGTTCCTTTCCTGCCTAACTTTCTTTGCAAAAACAGCAGAAGATTAAAAACAAGCAGCAACAAGATATTAAAATTTCTATTGATGTTGTATATGATTCTATCTTAAAGAAACACTACCAGGCTATTAACCATGATGAAAAAAATAGAAGAGCTACTTGCCAATAACAAACAGTGGTCAGAATCGGTTAACGAAGAAAATCCAAAATTTTTCAAAGAATTAGCAAAGTCGCAGAAACCTCATTTCTTGTGGATTGGTTGTTCAGACAGTCGGGTACCCGCAGAGAAACTGATTGATGCTGCTCCAGGTGACTTATTTGTTCACAGGAATGTTGCAAACCTGGTTATCCATACCGATTTAAATTGCCTTTCTGTTATTCAGTACGCAGTAGACGTACTGGAAGTTGAACATATTATTATCTGCGGCCACTATGGCTGTGGTGGTATTGAAGCAGCCATTGATGGTACCGAACTAGGATTGATTAATAACTGGTTACTGCATATTCGTGATCTTTGGTACAAACACAGCTCTATGCTAGGTGAATTGCCACCAAGTGAGCGCTTAAACCGTCTGTGTGAAATTAATGTTGTCGAACAGGTATACAACCTTGGTCACTCAACCATTATGCAATCGGCGTGGAAACGAGGTCAAAAAGTGATGATCCATGGCTGGGTTTATGGAATCCATAATGGTCAGTTGCAGGATCTTGAAGTGACGGCTGATAGTCGCGAAAAGCTGGAACTTGCCTATCGTCAGACAATCTCCAAACTGACACATAAGAAGTGATTTTTTAGACCATTCATAAAATACGCTGTAGAAAAGGTTATCTTTGACTTTTTCTATAGTGTAATTACACGAAGATTTATACAGATTTTTATTTAATTAAACCACGAATAGCTATTTTTATTTTTCGAGTTTATACCCAAGAAACTTCAAGATGCATCGCGACGGCAAGGGAGTGAATCCCCGGGAGCATAGATAACTCTATGACCGGGGTGAGTGCAGCCAACAAAGAGACAACTTGAAAGATAACAGGTATAATTAGTTAACCTTTACTATCTAACTCAACACACTAAAATATAAAATAGTAGAAACTTTCATTTCTCAAAAATAAAACACCCAATAGTTAATTAATCCATTAAATTAGTCAGAATATTTTTATAATCTCTTTGACAATTTGTATAATTATTTCTAGAATCTGAAAGTTAATTATCCTAAATAATGTAAAATTAATAATTAACCTGAATACTTATAATATTGCAGAAATTATATGCATCAGTTGACATGCAATTACAATTTCCGCATAGTGTGCATATACAGTATACGAGCCTGGTATGATTAAGAGCTTCAAACACAAAGGACTGGAGAAATTTTTCAAAACTGGTTCTACCTCTGGCATACAGCCTAAACATGCCACAAAGCTGCAAATCCAGCTAACCGCATTGAATATGGCTAAAAAACCAGAAGATATGAGTGCCCCTGGATGGAAACTTCATCCATTAAAAGGAACAAATTTTAGCGGTCATTGGGCAATATCTGTTAACAGTAACTGGCATTTAACATTTAGATTCGAAGGCGAAGATATAATTCTCGTTAATTATCAAGATTATCACTGAGGGCAGTGAAATGAAAATGCACAAACCTGCACACCCTGGCATAGTTTTGCGTGAATATCTTGGTGACATATCTGTCACAGAGGCAGCAAAGGCTCTCGGTATAACCAGAGCTGCACTATCCCGCATATTAAACGGCAATGCAGGAATATCTGCTGATATGGCCCTGCGACTGGAAGCTGCATTAGGTACGAGTGCCGAAATGTGGACAGGAATGCAGTCTCAGTATGAACTGTGGATTGCCTCACAGCACAAAAGACCAGAAATAAAACCAATACTGGCTCACTCCTGATAGCGTAATAAAAGGGGCTTTATTTAGACAACCGCAACACTACACACCATGCCTGAATCACAAAATAAAAACGGCAACCCGGAAGCTGCCGTTTTCAAATTCGATAAAAATTACTCTTCTAGCAAAATCACATGCCCGATGTAAGGCAGATGGCGATAATGTTGTGCATAATCGATGCCGTAACCCACGACAAATTTATCTTCAATTGAATAACCAATCCACTCAACCGGAACATCAACCTCACGGCGGGAAGGTTTATCCAGTAAGGTACAGATTGCCAGTGATTTTGGCTCACGTAATGCCAAAATTTCACGTACTTTATTCAGCGTGTTACCTGAATCAATAATATCTTCCACAATCAGCACATGCTTACCACAAATATCTTCATCCAGATCTTTCATGATTTTCACATCACGAGTGGAATTCATACCATTGCCGTAACTGGAAGCCGTCATAAAGTCTACTTCATGAGAAACCTGAATTTCGCGGCATAAATCCGCCATAAAAATAAAGGAGCCTCTCAGTAATCCGACCAGCACCAGCTCACTACCGCTATCACGATAATGTTCAGTGATCTGTTTCCCCAGTTCAGCGATACGTTGCTTAACCTCCTGTTCGGAGATCATAACTTCTACAGTGTGTTTCATTATAAATTTAACCAGTTGTTTTTAATGGTAATAATCAAGATAAAGATCAGTGAAAATCATGATTACTGATACACCGTTCTTTCAAACGGATAAGATATATACCCGTCATCTTTCAAGTTGCCTCTTTGTTAGCTGCTTTCACTGCCCCCAGTCACAGAGTTATCTATGCTCCTGGGGATGCGTTCACTTGCCACCGCGCTGCAATTTGAAATCTATTAGGTATAGCTAGCCAGAAAATTGTTTTAATGACTCCAATATTTTGCGTTTCTGCCCACGTTTCATAGTCGGAGAACGTTTAATCGCGCCATATACTTCACGCATACAATAATTAGCAACTTTACCCTTAATAATATTATGATAATTAGTCCTGATTCCGCTCTTAATATCATTAATATCAAACGCGGCATGAGCCTCTATGCAATTAACAAACGAATCCCATTGTAAAAATTCATGATCTTTCTGGGGTAAATCGACTTGGCACTGAAGAAGCTCCTGTCGCAGCCGGATAAACTCGCTAATTTTAGAATTAATTATCAGAACAAGTAATGGCTCACAGCAGCAAACTAACAAATATTTTAACTTCGGAGGCATTGTAAAAGGGCAGTGAAGATAAAGAATATCTCCTATCGCCAAACTCTGTTTGGCTGAAAAATCTGCCCTAAAAGATGCGGGAAATTTGTCACCAAGATTAGTCATCAGCTACTCAGCAGAAGTCAGATAAACAATTAATCTGTCGCCATCTTTGCAATTAGCAGCTATCACTTCCAATGGAATCTCACCATTCTGGTTAGCAGCCATCCAAACACTATCGTGGCTAATATCACGTATTTCTTTAAAAGAGAGATTCCCATATTTCTCAATTGCTTCATTTATGCAGTCAATATCTGAATCACTAAATACATCTTCATCGAAATCACGCAAAGCACGTATTTGATGATTTCCATAACGACCTTCTACTGACAACGATGACCGAATAACATCAACATCACACCCATTTGGAATAAAGCGTCCATCCCCCCTGGCTACTTTGATAATATCATAGGCATTCTCTGCAACAGGGCCATCTTTCATTGCAAGATAGTTATCACCCGTAATTAACCGACCATAACGCTCTAAATGCAATCGGTCAGCAAAATACAGAATTTTACCCACATGATAAATGTCAGAAATTGGTGCTGTAGAGGCAACGTACAGAATAGCCTCTATAGCCTTTTCTGAGTCAAACCTTACATCAAGCATCTCAATACCTTCATTCAAATTAGGATAAATAATACACAAAATCTATGCCTATTTTAATACCTACCGTAATCACTGTACAACGCTTTGTTGTGTTCCATTGCAGCTGGCAAAATTATTTGCTAACAGTAAAACCCAGCATCATACCGGTATCTTCATGTTCCAACAGATGACAGTGCGCCATAAATGGATGTTTGGCTCCCGCAGTATGCTTGAACTGAACCAGCACTTCGCTTTCCTTACCTTCCACATGAACAATATCTTTCCAACCACTACGGTGAGCCGCAGGTTTACGACCATTTTCACTCAAAATACGAAAACGCGCGCCGTGGATATGGAACGGATGCAGCATCATATCGCCAACCCCCGAAATCACCCAGCGCTCATACTGCCCCTGCTTAACATCAAAGGCAGGTTCTGCCATTGAGAAAGCCTGGCCATTGATAGTATTCGCGTGATGGAAATTTAATTCACTACCCATATGACCCCCTTTCATCATACTGTCGCCATGATTCATATCCCCATGAGACATATTTCCATGATGCATTGCCATACCCGCCATGGCTTGTTCACCATAACGCTGAGACAGCAACATCATGCCTTGCATATCCAGACGACTATCCATCGTCAGATGCAAATGACGTCTGTTCAGACCGGTCAAAGAAGGCAATGCAGGAAACGTTGCAAGCTGCTCCGCCAGTATGGTGCGACTCGAAGTCAATGACGGGTGAATACACAAAACCGGCAATGGCTGATCAAATGGCGGTAATGTCATGCCTATCTGAATCACAGGCAATGTCACCAGATCAAAAGGTTTGCCATCCGAGCCATCTACCACTACCTCAAAACGCTCTCCTGCCAGAATCGATAACTCATTAACCGCCACTGGCTCCGCTAACAAGCCACCATCACTGGCAACAACATATAATTGACGGCCATCACTCGTCGCAATATTGAGGCTACGGGCATTACAGCCATTCAGCAATCGCAAACGCAACCAACCGCGTGGTGCAGTATGTTGAGGCAAAACAACACCATTAGTCAGCATCATATCGCCGAACCACCCCACAGCCGCGCTCATCACATCCAGTTGATAATCAATCTTCCCGTCTTTATTCAAGCGTTTATCTTGCAAAATCACCGGGATATCATCTACTCCCCAGCGGTTTGGTAAACCAACGTTAATGCTGTTCTCATCTTCAATCAGTACTAATCCACCAAGCCCCATTGCAACCTGATAGCCAGTCTTACCATGCGTATGCGGGTGGAACCAGCAAGTTGCTTCTGGCTGTTCAAGGGTAAAACTGACCGTCCGATGTCCACCTGGTGCAATCACTGCTTGCGGACCACCATCGGTTTCCCCAGTAATTTCGAGACCATGCCAGTGAACAGTCGTCTCTTCCGGCAGGTTATTACGAATATCAATAGTAACAGGCTCCCCTGAAGTCAATTTCAATGCAGGGCCAAGTAAATCACCGTTATAACCCCAAGTTTCAGTCGCTGTTCCGGTCTTAAAACAGGATTGCCCTGCATTGATTTCAATAATAATTTTACCGGTCTCATCTGGTGTTATCTGTGGCGGGATCGGTAATAATGGGTAGGGTTCAGCAAAGGAGAAACGGCTCCATACAGGCAATAGACTGGATACACCAATAACAGCACCTAATTTAATAAAATCACGTCGTTGCATATTCATTTCCTAATTAAGTCAACCGAAAATAAACAATAAAAGAAGAAACCTAAAGGTTCCCCTTACAGGAAGGTCAAGCGGTGGGAATGTGATTTAGGTCGATCTTTACAATAATTTAAAAAAATAAATTTTAGCGAAAAAAGATATTAATATGTTAACGTAACCTGACATGAGTTCATGATAATAATACAGATGCGAAAATTATCCCTCCTGATTTACATATTAGTTCTTTTCGGTTTTTCTCACCCCGCAAAAGCGCTGACAGAAGATGAAGCTGAAGATCTGGCGGATCTGACAGCGGTGTTTATCTACCTGAAATATGACTGCGGTTACAGCCAAATTCCTGATCGGGAAATCAAACGAGCCATTATCTATTTTGCCCAGCGTAACAAGTGGGATTTGAATAATTACAACAGCCAATTGATGAACACCCTTAATGAAAAAAGCTATCAGGATCTAAAAGGTATTTACCTATCCAATGCGATAAAGTGCCATGCTCTCGCCAGAGATTCACTGAGTTTATTCGCCTACGTTAAATAGTGCTTTTCCAGCTACTCCTTAAGAGGTAAATTTCACCGTGCAACTGTGAGAATTGTTGGCTATTATGTAGCCCGATTTTCACGGTTATCATAGTGGAGGAAAGTTGGGACATGTCACAAAAAGAAATTTGGCACGAAACCCTGCACGCCAATTTTGGTCAGTATTTTTCGGTCGATAAAGTGCTTTATCATGATAAAACCGAACATCAGGATCTGATTATCTTCGAGAATGCGCAGTTAGGCCGCATTATGGCGCTGGATGGCACGGTACAAACAACTGAACGTGATGAATTTATCTACCACGAAATGATGGCTCATGTTCCTCTATTCGCCCTTGGGAACGCTAAACGAGTACTGATTATCGGTGGTGGTGATGGCGGTATGTTACGTGAAGTCTGTCGCCATCAATACCTTGAGAATATCACCATGGTTGAGATTGATGCTGGCGTAGTTGAATTTTGCCGTCAATATCTGCCTAACCATAATGCCGGCACTTATCATGATCCACGCTTCCGCCTGATCATTGATGATGGTGTTAATTTCGTTAACACTACCAATCAGAAATTTGATGTCATTATCTCTGACTGCACTGATCCGATCGGACCTGGCGAAGGATTATTTACATCTGAATTCTATCAGGGTTGCCAGCGCTGCTTGAACGAAGGGGGCATTTTCGTTGCCCAGAATGGTGTCTGTTTCCTGCAACAGGATGAAGCCGTAACCAGCCATAAAAAATTGAGTAATTATTTCGTTGACAACAGTTTCTACCAAGCTGCCATTCCTACCTATTACGGCGGAATTATGACCTTTGCATGGGCAAGTCAGAACCCAGCATTACGTCATGTGGATCTGGCAACACTACAGCAGCGCTTTGACAGTGCGGGCTTTACCTGCCGCTACTACAACCCAGCTGTTCACACAGGTAGCTTTGCCTTACCGCAATACCTGCTGGATGTATTATCTGTAAACCAATAATCACCCATTAGCCAAGAGGTGAATTAAATTGCACAAGCTGAAATTACACGGCTTTAACAACCTGACAAAAAGCCTGAGTTTTTGTATTTATGATATCTGTTACGCAAAAAGCCAAGCCGATCGGGATAGCTATATCGCTTATATTGACGAACAATATAACGCTAACCGTCTAACGGAAATTCTTAGCGAAACCTGTTCGATTATTGGTGCAAATATTCTTAATATTGCCCGCCAGGACTATGAACCGCAAGGGGCAAGTGTCACTATTCTCGTCAGCGAAGAACCGATGGACCCAAAGGATGTGGACAATACTGAAAATCCAGGTCCACTACCTGATTCTGTTGTCGCTCATTTAGATAAAAGCCATATCTGTGTTCACACTTACCCGGAAAGCCATCCGGGTGGTGGCATATGCACTTTCCGAGCTGATATTGAAGTATCAACCTGCGGCGTGATTTCACCTCTCAAGGCACTGAATTATCTGATCCACGAACTAGAATCGGATATTGTCACAATGGATTACCGCGTCCGAGGTTTTACCAGAGACGTGAATGGCGTGAAGCACTATATCGATCACGAAATCAGTTCTATTCAGAATTATATGACCGAAGAAGTACAATCGCAGTATTACATGATGGATGTCAATATTTATCAGGAAAATCTATTTCATACAAAAATGATGCAAAAAAGATTTGACCTGAATGATTATCTATTTAATGCCACACCAGAGCAATTGGGTGAAACTGAGAAACAGGAAATTACCCATCTCTTAAAAAAAGAGATACAAGAGATTTATTACGGTCGTAATTTACCTAATGCTTAGATGTATTAGCTCAGACCTCATCTGACAGTTACCTGTTATTTATACAGGTATCTGCCAGATCATTTCTTAATAGCTTTACAAATAAATGATCCTGATTACACACCTAACGCAGTACTGGTCGTGATTTCAACATCATAAATAGTTTTAAGATAATCAAGGGCCGCCTGCTGATCGACACCAGAAAAAACGCACACAGCATCTGACAACACCTTAATTCGATAACCACGTATAAACGCGCCATAGGCGGTATGTCTGACACAACAATGAGTATGTTGACCGGTTAACACCACTTCCGTCACACCATACGCTTTAAAAACCTCTTCCAGATCGGTTCCATCGAAAGCCCCATAAAATCGCTTGGGAGAAACAATTTCACGATCTGCCCCGACAGGAGCCAATGCCTCAATAACATTAGCACCCGGTGTTCCAGCTATTGCATGTCTGCCCCAGATACTCATTTCCCGATCATCGGCTCGGTGAGCATCATTAGCATAAACTACCAGCCAATCGGGTTGGCACCGGGCGTAATTAATCAACCGTTTAATTACCGGTACAATCTTCATTGCATACGCTTCATTAGCGAGTGCTCCTGTGACAAAATCATTCAGCATGTCAACTACGATCAACGCTTTCATTAGTTTCGCCCTTTAAATGAATTCTTAAAAAACAATGACTGTGATTTATTCCCACCATTCAGTTACAGACCATTTTGACAAGATTTTCTTATGATTAATAATAGCTCATGAAACCAAGCTGGCCGACTTTTTAGCTATTCCATTAACTAATCACAACGTCAATACCTGCTAATCTTGACACATAACGTTGCAGGGTTACTATAACCCCATCAAGACAAAAGAAGAGAGCGGGAGAATCCACTTTTCGGAGGTGTAAATGTTATATCCAGTTGCGATTGATAAAGATCATTCATCCTTTGGCGTCCGTGTCCCCGATATCCTGGGTTGCTTTTCTGGCGGGGACAGTTTCACAGATGCAATAGAAAACGTCCGCGAAGCAATTGAAGCGCATATCGAATTGCTGATTGATGATAATGAATCAGTACCAGAAGCGACAAGCGTAGAAAACCACCTTGCCGACCCTGAATATATAGGAGCAATATGGGCATTAGTTGATGTGGATATTACTCGATTTTTCCCCAAATAATCACTGCCCCGAATAAAATAGTTTATTCAGGGCAGTTTAATAACACTGTGATTATTTCGATGGGGTCAGAGAAAAGGTCAATGTCTCTAATGGTTGGAGAGTAATCAGCACCGTTTTATTGATAAACTTCGGCACCGAGTTGTTCTCACCATAATTGATATTAACGTCATATACCGAAGGCTGATTATCAGGTAATTCAAGATCGCTTTGCAGATCCAGATAATATTGTTTCACTTCATCCGCCGGATTGCGCAAAGTAATAATCGACTTCTTCGGACTCCAAGCTCCCCAACCGTATACCTCTAGATCGGTGGGATCTTTACCAATCCAATGGGTATCAAACAGCACATCTTGGTTTTTTTCTGACCATTTCGCCGCGTTTGCTAACGTATCCCAATCCTCTGTGGTCAACAGTTCAGGCGTAACATACATCTCCTGTAACTGAGTACCGCTGCCAAAATAGCTCCAAACCTGATCGGCAAAATCTTTAGGTGACTGTTTATCCAGATGCCGAGCCTGTTTAGCGTAAACAATGCCATGCAGCATCAGAGAATTCAGTGGGAATAACGGCCCTTTTCTTACGACATTACGATAAGTTTCCGCATCACGGTAGGTAAGCCACTGCTGCACTTTGGAACCTTTACCGTAAAACTCCACATCATAGCCACCACGCCAAATAGAATCGGCGAAAAATAGCCAAGAAGGCGTGGCTTTGGTGCCTGTCGTTAAGTTGATAAACAGATCATTCCTTGTACTACGCATATCTTTAATAAGATGGATAGCGGCATCAAAATCACTGGTGAATGAACTCCCTTTAATCACGCGATCAGCATTGCCGGTGCCATCTAGCTTAAACATGGATACATTTTGTTGTTGAATCAGATTGAGCACCCGGTTATGGAAATTGGCGTAGTAATTAGGGCCTGAAAGCGCAAATCTGCCATCTATCACTTCATAACCAAACTCCGCCGCATGAGAAACACGTTGCTCAGCAGGTGGGCCATAACCGCCCCAAGGAGAAAGCCAAATACCTAAACGAGCACGATATTGATCCGCTGCCCGTTTAAGGTTTTTGAACTCATGGGGAAATGCCTGACTAAAACCCCAATCTCCTTTGAGATTATCCCAACCATCATCAAACAGATAACCACTCAACTTCACACCGCGCTTAGTCACCAACTCCTGCCCAAACTGATTGATACGGGTCAACGCCTCTTGTTCGGTATAAGGAGTGAAATAACCAATATCGTACCAAGAGTTGTAATGTAGGTAAGGACTATATTCACGCGGACGAGCATTGTTCAAAAACTCATTGACGTTGCGCCGCAATTGCCCTTCCTGATAAACACCAATATACGTCTTATAACTTAACGTTTTCCCCGGCTCTAACGGGATAGAGAGCGCAATTTTTTGCGCAACGCCTCCGTGATCAGCCTCAGTGTTAATCAATGGATTACCGGGAACAATAAAGAAGCTATCGCTGATAATCGGTGAACTGACGATAGAGCCGTAAACAAAAGGGATTCTAGTGTGAAATGGCATTAACGAGACAGAGCTAAGCTCCAACGCGTTTTCCTGCGGTGTAATGGTGATTTCAAACGAGCCGTACTTATCTTTATCCTCCATTGTAATAATATTTTTTATCTGTATGTCGCCATGCTTCAGAGAAACAACAATACGATTGCGCTTTTTGCTGATATCAGTGACCTGAAAATCTTTAGCCGCAAGCTTCTCTCCTGATTTCAACGTGATTTCAAACAGATTGTCTGTGATGATTTGATCATGGTTTTTCGGGTTCTCAAATTTTAACTGAGTGACTTTACCTTGCTCGTCGCTAACAGCCACGCGGTAATTATCCCCCTCCAACTGCCAACTATCCGCCCAAACCGATGTACTACACAACACAGAACTGGCTAACAAACTAAGCGTAATTTTATTTAACGTTCTTATTTTCACAGCAATTTCCTTTATCAGATAATTGAAAAAATAGAACCTTTACCTTTACAACTTACCTGCACTGCCACAAATCTGAATCTTTTCTTCAACCACTGCCTGCATAGCCTGTTTTCCTGGCACGATATATTTGCGTGGATCATTAGCGTCAGGATGCTGAATAAAATAGCTTTTTACTGCATCAGCAAAAGCAATTTTCAGATCAGTCGCTACATTGACTTTACAAACACCAAGAGCAATCGCCTGCTGTACCATAGCTTCAGGAATACCCGACGCACCATGCAACACTAACGGAATATCCACCTGTTCCCTGATCGCCGCTAACCGCTCAAAATCCAGATGAGGTTCACCATGATACAAACCATGCGCAGAACCAATCGCTACCGCTAGCGAATCAATACCGGTACGGGCCACAAAGGCTTTCGCTGCCAGCGGATCGGTAAAGAAGCTATCAGTATTAGAGACATTCAAATCATCTTCCTGTCCCCCCAATCGCCCCAATTCTGCCTCAACGCTAACATCGTAACGCAGGCAAAATCGTACCACCTCAATCACCTTACGAATATTCTCTTCAAAGGGTAAATGCGAGCCATCAATCATTACCGAACGCACACCTGCGGTCACTTTATGACTGATATCCTCCAATTCCTCATGATGATCGAGATGTAGCGCCAGCGGCAAATTATGACGACGTGCCGCTTCCTGACAGATCGACACCAAATAATCAGTACCCGCATAGCTAAAAGTCGCCGGTGTACCTGCCAGAATCACGGGTGATGCCAGACGTGCCGCAGTTTCTGCCACCACCTGAACCGTCTCCAGATTGTGGACATTAAAAGCAGGGACTGCATAGCCTTCACGCAGAGCTTTCTTCAGCATTTGACGACTGGAAATCAGATACATATAAGCTCCTTAGATACCATCCAAATTTGGGCTGCTATATCCCTGTTTTTGCTGTTCATGCCACAGGCTAGTCAATCCCCGCCGCCCACATTCTAGCGCCATATCACGAAATGCTTTTGGCACCAGCCCCTCACGATCCAGAATCATTTCTACCGCCAGTTGCATATTAGTCCCGGTGATAACTTCATAATGCGGATTGGTTATCGCTAGTTGTGCTGCCTGCCGGAACGGTGAACCGCCCAGTAAATCACTGAGAATAATCACACCATCACCACTATCGCAGGCAACGCAAGCTTCCTCCAACAACACCAGCAATTGTTCAGTACTGACTCCTTCAGGAAAATCAACAGCGCAACATTGGGGCTGCTGCCCTACTATCTGTTCCACTGCCTGCAACAAACCGCTGGCGAAACGACCATGCCCGGTGATTACAATACCTAACATTCCATCCCCTCAACGTCGTTTGTTAAAGAAAACTGAAAAATTTACCCACAATGCCGAGCACCACCGTCAAACCAATTAACTTGACCGGCGAGAATCCTTTTTTCATCAGCCAAAACACCAACAGGGTGAAACACAATGGCAACAAGTTAGGCATCAATTTATCCAGAACATCCTTCTGCAACGCCACACTCGCTTTACCGGCATTCACCACCACCGGCGTCGAAAAACGGACATACGAAGCCACCAGCGCCCCTATCACCGTCATCCCGACGATTGATGCCGCATGAGAGATGTTTTTAGTGTGTGTTTTTAACAACGCTAATGCATTGACACCCGCCCGATAGCCGTAATGGGCCAAACCAAAACGCAAACCGAAATGCACGATGTTGAATAGCAACAAGAATACGATGGGGCCAAACAAACTCCCCTGTAGCGCCAAAGATGCGCCAATACCGGCGCAGATAGGTAATAGCGTCAACCAGAACAATGCATCACCAATCCCGCCTAGCGGTCCCATTAGCGCCACTTTCACCGCGCGAATAGTGGAAATTTTTTCCTTATTTCGCTCCATTGCCAGCACCAGGCCGGACAGTAAAGTGACATCAAATGGATGCACATTGATAAACTCCATATGCATCTTCATAGCATTCCCCAGATCCTGCGGGTTCTTATGGATCTTACGCAATCCGGGGATCAAGGTGTACAACCAGCCCCCCGCCTGCATACGCTCATAGTTAAATGATGCCTGTAGCAACAAAGAGCGCCACGCCATGCGATTCAGATCGCCTTTAGTCAGCGCCTCACCCGGCATATTGTCCTGATAGTCATCTTGCTCAACCTGACTGGTCGCCAACGCCTGTGCCATCCTTTTCTCAGCTTTATCTGCCATAGCAGTATCGGTGTCGTTAAATGCCATCTTCCATCTCCTGAGACTGGGTAGTAGGTGCGCTGCGGTCAGCCACATCTTCCATACGGGAACGGTTAAAGAAATCGATTAAAGCAATCGCAAATGAGCCGAGCGCCACGGCGATAATCGGCATATTAAGGAATGTGACCGAAATGAAACCCAGAATGAAATAGGCAACATAGGTCTTTTTCATCATCATTTTCATCAGCATCGAAAAGCCGATGGCGGGCATCATACCGCCAGCAACCGCCAGACCGTCTAGCAGCCACTGTGGGGCTTTCTGTACCATGACACTGGCAACGTCGGCACCAAAATAAATTGGCAAAAATGCCACGATAAAATAGAAACAAAACAGAATGGTAATGCCCAGATAGTTGACCCTCTCCACACCGCGCCAATTCAATTCTTTCACCATCTGATCGCATTTATGCATCATTGGCGAGAACACGGTAAACAGCAACGTAATGCAACCCTGTACCGCAATGGCGAATGGCACTGCGATACCAATTGCGACTTTAGGATCAGCATTCGTCAGAATGGCAAATGCCGTCCCAATCACGCCGCCAATTACCACATTGGGCGGCTGGGCGCCAGCCAGCGGCACCATTCCCATCCAGACCAGCTCTAGCGTCCCCCCCACCAATAAACCCGTCTGTACATCCCCTAAAATCAGCCCAACCAACGGACCAATCACTACCGGACGGTGAAAATGAGTCAACCCATCAAAGAGATCCACCCCCGCCAACCCAGCCAACAATCCAATCAATATCGCATCAATCAGCATAACTCACCTCTTAGGCCAGTAACTTAACGATGGGTTCTCCCGCTTCGTCCGGCACTCGTCGAACCTCACAAGTGACACCTAATTGCTCCAGTTCGCGAAACACCACCACGTCACTGTCATCAACCGAAACCGTCTTATGGATTTGACGCTTGCCTTCGGCAAAATGCATATTACCCACATTAACAAAACTGATAGGTACTCCTCCCTTAACCAAGGTCAATACATCCTGCGGCGTTTTACAAACGATAAAAATCTTCTGACGCTCAGCCGCTTTATGGATCACATCAATGGTTTTCTGTAAGGTGAAATAACGAGTCTGAACCCCATCAGAAACCACCATATCCATCAGGTTTTGCTGCACCAAATCACTGGCAACTTGATCGTTAGCCACCAATACCAGATTAGCTCCCAGTGAATTGGTCCAGGTCACACCTACCTGACCATGCACCAACCGGTTATCAATTCGGGTCATTAAAATATTCGGCATCGACATAATCACTCCTACTACATTCAGTTGCTTGTGAGTACGCTAGAGGGTAAGGATAAATTTCCACTCCTTTCACCACACGGTTGACCTCCCCTGTCGGACATGGATTGTCTGGCGTTATGCCCAGTGCCAGCGAGGTTTCAAACGCTAACATCTGCAAAAACATCAAATAGGGGAACAACAGCCAGATATCATCTTGTTCACTATTAATCACCGTGAACCCTTTCCCCGGTGTGCCACTCAGAGCAACAATTTGACACGCCAATCCGTCATGATTCAGCTCATGCCACAGATCGAGATCATAACGACGGCGATACTGATCAGCCGAGAACATCATGACCACCAACGTATCCCGTTCGATCATAAACTTCGGCCCATGACGTACTCCCATTGACGAATCGTAACGCGTGGCAACATACCCGGCGGTCAACTCCAACATCTTGAGAGCGCCTTCTTCTGCTACACCGGTAAAACAACTGGACCCCAAACACATCATGCGTTTAAAACCATTGCGTGCCAGTTGCTTAGTCTGTATCTGCCACTGCATCCACTCCCGTTCACACAACACGGCCATCGTCATCAATGGCTCGCGGCTCTGTTCCAGTGTTAATGGCCCCAGCAGCAACACAGTTGCCAGCGTCATACAACTAAAACTGGAAGTCATGGCAAAACTTTGATCATGAGAACTCTGTGGCATGTTCAATGAACAAACATGGGAACGCCCTTCGGCGTAACGCGCCAACGCGCCATCAGGATTACAAGTCAGCATTAAGTGATAACAGCGCGGCAACAACTGATCAGCCAGTTGTACCGCCGCTACACTTTCCGGGCTATTGCCGGAACGCCCGTAAGAAATGAGTAATGTTGAACGCGTTGGATCAAGATATTGCAAAGGGGAAGGCACAATATCTGTCGTGCTGTACGCAACTACATTCAACCCACACTGCTCACGTAACCAAGGCGCCAGAGCGCGCCCAACAAATGCAGAGGAACCTGCGCCGCACAGGACTATTTGTAACTCCGGGTCAGACAACAGAGGCGCCAAAAATGGTTGCCACAGCTCTTCCTCACGTTGCAAGTTTTGATATAACTGACGCCAAAGTTCAGGCTGCTGATGAATTTCTCTGGCAGTGTATAACCCGTGATGCTCACGTAGCCAGGCTTCGGTATAGGAAAACAGTTCACTCATACTAACGCTCCTTGTACCTCAAATTCACAAGCCTGAGCATAGCTCAGCAACACAGAACGAATCTTATCCAACACCCAAGCGTGAGGATCATTGTCCAACCGTCCCGCATTAACTGCCTGCGCTTGCTCTGGCAGGTACTGACTTAGCAATGAAAGGGAAACAGGACGACGGCGCAGGTTATCCATCAAAGTATTAACGGCCTGTTGTACCTGCGGGTGCGGCCAGTAGTAACGCACGCGATCACTCAGACTGTATTGACGATCAATAAATTGTTGATGTGGTGTACCGTGGTAATAGCGATTCCAGTGCTCCGGCTGCTCAAGCATGACTTGTTCCAAAGTGGCACACAGACGAGCGGCTTGTTGTTCACTATTCCATTCACTATCGATCTTATCGAGCGCGAAAAGCGCTTCACGCAGGGCAAAAGTCAACGCTGGGCCAACTTTCAGAATAGCGAAATGATCACGTACCAGTTCACGGTAAACTTGTGCCGTTTGATAATCAGTAGAATGGGCTTCATAGACCAAATAGGGTTGAGACTCGATATATTTACTCAGGGCCGCCGCACGCTCAGATTGATAGTGTTCGACATAATGATGATCGAACTCCACCCCCGGCTGAACCACCAGTGCAACTACTCGCGGCCATACTTGTTCCAGTCCAGCCAATTGCCAGGCTTGTTGATGCACATTCAACGTCATAGCTGCGGCCTGAGACGTAGTGACTTGCATTCCTTCCAATGCTTCTTTAGCACCGCCCGGTACGGGCACTTCGGTACCTATCACATAAACAGGCGGTTCTCCCCCCACCTGCTGCCAACAACGCTCAGCCACTTGACATAAACGAGCTGCCCGTACCGCAACTTCCTTGTCGCCAAGCGGTAGCGGATCATCAGCACAGGACATAGAGCAATCAAGATGAATCTTACGAAATCCCGCAGCCACATAATCATGTATCAAGGTTTCAGCCAATTGCATTGCTTGCTCAGCGGGACGATCTTGCCAGACATTCGGTCCAAGATGATCGCCTCCCAACCAAATATGATCACGTGGTAAACCAATCCGATCGGCCTGTTGCCAAACTGCATCACGAAACTGAACGGGTTGCATACCGGTATAACCGCCAAACTGGTTAACCTGATTAGACGTTGCTTCAATCAGCACCGACGTTTTACGTTCTTTGGCTACGCGCAAAGCACTTTCCAATACCCAGGGATGGGCGGAGCAGACTGAATAGATCCCCACCGCTTCACCTGATTTGTGGCGACGGATAAGTTGTAATAGTGATTGCATGGTATCTCCCATGCGAGCAAGAACCTCAGTAAGAACTACTCGTCGGCAATAATCACATCCACGCCGAGTTCAGTTAATGCCCGCCTGTAGTTATCGGGGACCCGGCTGTCAGTAATCAGCCGATGAATCTGTCCAGCCTGACGGATCATACAAAAGCTTCTACGTCCAAATTTACTGGCATCTGCCACGGCGATAATTTCATGCGCTACCTCACACATAATGCGATTAAGGTGAGCTTCACCGGGGTGTGGCGTAGTTATCCCTGCTTCCAGATCAAACCCATCAACGCCAAGAAACAAAGTATCAAAACGATATTGACGCAATTGCTGTTCCGCAGCCGGACCATAGAGCGAGTAAGAGTTCTGACGCACACTCCCGCCAAGCACCATCACATTCATCTGATCAAATCCCGCTAATTCATAGGCGATATTCAACGCGTTTGTCATGACCACCAAATCACGCCGTTCCTTAAGATGTGGCACGATTTGCGTGGTCGTTGAGCCGGAGTCAAGGATCAATGCATCACCATCCTTAACAAACTGTGCTGCTCTGGCTGCAATGCGCGATTTCACATCACGATTCATCCTCCCCTTATCTTGCAAGGGGCGATCAAAGGCGAATTGCTGATTCAACATGGCGCCGCCATAGGAACGCAAAGCGCAGCCTTTCTGCTCAAGATAACGCAGGTCATTACGGATAGTGACGCTAGAAACCCCAAAACGAGAACTCAAATGCTCAACACGTACACTACCCTCATGGCACAGCAGGTCGATAATCTGTTCACGTCTTTTTACGGTATCCATAGCCATTCCGTTATGCTCCTCAGATCTCCAGCGACATATTCACGTCGCCTGTGATGGATTGCTTTCTCTCTCTTTCGGTTTAATTACAGCAAAAGCAATGAAATGAAATTGTGATCGGTATTGCAGTCTATTATATAGACAAAAACTAACCAAAAATGTTTCATTTGAAAACCAAACGAAAGAATACTTTCGGTTCGATGACTATTATTGTTTTATCCCGGAATCAGTCCTTATCCACCTTTTCAACGAAAATTGATACCAAAAAACCGAAAGCCCTTTGTTTTCAACCATTGAGTACAAGGTTTTATTTCAGCAAGTGATAAAGATCACAACTTTAAGATTAGATGTGCAAATCCTGATAAAATCCAGGACTGAAAGCTCTCGCTGTAATTTAAGGAAACGACACAAATGACAAAACGATTTTCGGTGCTGACTGGCAGTCTGCTGCTTGCTGCTTCTCTCGGCGCTCAAGCCACAAATACACCCGCTCAGCCCCATCTGACAAATACTGTTGATAAGACCATACACTCCCTGATGCAGGAATATGACATTCCAGGAATGGCGATTGCAGTAACGTTCCGCGGTCAACATTTTTTCTATCAATACGGTGACTCATCAAAAGAGGACAACACGCCGGTCACTAAAGAGACAATCTTTGAATTAGGTTCGGTCAGCAAAACCTTTACCGGCAGCCTGATTTCCTGGGCACAGGTGACGGGAGCCATTTCCCTCTCGGATAAGGCCAGCCAGCATTTTCAACCGCTAGCAGGCAGCACCTTTGACAACATCAACCTGCTGAATATTGCCACCTATACTGCGGGCGGCCTGCCGTTACAATTCCCTGATGAGATCGACAGCAATAGCAAAATGGTAGACTGGTTCCAGCACTGGCAGCCAAAGTACACGCCCGGAACCTACCGCCAGTACTCCAATCCCAGTATTGGCCTGGCAGGCTATATCGTTGCCCAACGCCTTGAAAAACCTTATTCAATACTGGTGAAAAACCAGATCCTTTCACCGCTTGGTCTGCACCATACCTGGTTTAACGTGCCCGAGCAGGAGATGAAAAACTATGCATTGGGTTATTCAAAAGAGAATAAACCGATTCGCATAAACCCGGGCGTGCTGGATGAGGAAGCCTATGGCCTGAAAGCCAGTGCACAGGATCTGATCGGCTTCGTTGATGCGAATATCGATCCTTCCCGCGTAGGTGACAACAAGCTGGCGCAAGCCATTCAGGCAACCCATACTGGCTATTACCGGGTGGGTGAGATGACGCAAGGACTGGGCTGGGAGCTTTATCACTGGCCCGTTACCCTTGAGCAGGTACTGAGTGGCAACTCTGCGGAGATCGCTTATCAGGCCAACAAAACCACGGAACTATCACCGCCAGAGCCGCCAACGGATGCGCTTTTTATTAATAAAACCGGTTCCACCAATGGTTTCGGCGCGTATGTTGCGTTTGTGCCGCAAGAGCAAATGGGTATTGTGCTGCTGGCCAACAAAAACTATCCCAACGAGGCACGTATCAAAGCGGCCTGGCAAATCCTCAAGGCACTGAAATAACGCGCAAGTGGCGTTAAATACGGTGTCTTTAAACCGTGTCTGTTAGCAGCGATAACGCCTCCCCAGGAGGCATTATCCATGACATATCGAGTCATGAAGCCAGTAAGGCTTCCAAACCAGCGGTCACCGACTCCATACGGTGACCACCTGAGTGCTCAATCACATAACGCTTGCCCACCTGGGAGCAGGCATCCAGCCCCCAAATGCCATGTTCGACCTTCTGACTCAGCGGATCATTACTGGTATTGATGTGGGTGACGTTAGCACTATCCAACTTGTCGGCTAACCGATCCCGCAATCCCACATGCAATCCCATACTATTGAATACGGTGACCTTGATCCCATGTTTGATGCCCGCATATTGCGCCAGCCCGCCGCCCAAGGAATGGCCCAGAACCTCAACCTTATTGCCATATTGTTTAGTAAAGGCTTTAACCAAACGGTCTGCATCCTGAAACGCGCTGTCCTTGATCCCCAAAGCCGCGCAGACATCACTTTTTATCGTACCAGGACGCTTAGTTGGCTGGGTGCCCACAAAGGAAAGCACCACGGTATCGTCACGTTTGTAAACAGCGACCTTGAGCGCAGACCAGGCATCTCCTTTAAGGATTAAAGGATCATTCTTCCCCTTGCCAGGACGAACACGCAGGGTTAACTTCTTGCCGGTCCCGCCACTCCCATCCTCCCGGCGAGCCAGTATTGAAGACGGGATATCAGCCAAAGTGGCATGACTGTAACCTGTCGGCATATCCCGATAACTACTGGAGCAACTGATTCTCGCCAATCGGGCCGTATCCATCACTGCTCTGGCTTCTGCAACATTCAACGGCTCTTGCTCTGCTTTGGCTACAAACGCTGGTTTGATGAATACTTTGGCAGTATTCAGCCATTTCTCGGCACGCATTCTAGCCTGTAAGCGATCAGACACACTGGGCGGTAGATACGAGATGCCCTTCATAACCGCTCCAGCCAACCCCAAAGCTGAGGATACCAACAAACGCCCCGTGAATTCCGCCAGGTTTTTAACTCCGGCAACACCGACCGAAATCGCACCACTTATTACACTACTAGCACCGCCCATGATATTGGCCAATCCCTTAATAATGGCCCCAGTCCAGTAACGTGCCTTACCTTTAGCACTTTGCGCATGGGAGTCATATCCTCTCTGTATGGCAGTACCAATCCTGCGAGCTGGGGCATTCAGAGTCAGATATTTCAGTGTGGTAGTCAGCACCTTGCCTAATGACACCTTTGTATCGAGGCCAGTACTGGTGTAATGGGAGGCAAGATGATGATGAACATTATGATGCCTTTTATCCGTTAACTCCTGAATACAGCGTTCTGTTGATGACAATTTGGCAGCGCCGATTTGAATGTTTTGATTGAGCAATGTTTTTTCATTACGTGCTTTTGGAAATAATTTTTTTTCCGCCTGATTAAGGGTTTCTGTGATCTTCTTGTCTTTTAATTTAAAAATGTCTGAGTTCTGCCTCTTAAATTCTTCGACACTTTTCGTAATGTTTTTGTAATATTGTAAAGAGATATTATCTGGAAAATTTTTCATCCCTTTTATTAGTTTTTCCAGGCATGAGATTTTTACTTTTCCTGCTTCGTTTACTTTTTTAAAAGTTTTATCAACGGTAGATTCACATAATAAATGCAACATCGTTACTCTGTTAGTAAACATGTCCGTATTCCTTTAAATAACTCATTGGATTTATAATCAGTATTTTAAATAAGACCCCAAAACCGCGCCACATATCACACCACAATAATTACATTAATAACAATAAGTTAAATAAATATGCAGCAGAATCATGAAACGTTATTTAATTATTTTATTAAACATCCATACCTAATTTTTACACTCTATTTACCAAATTTCCTCTTAATCTATTTCTCTAATAATGTTTTTAACAAATGTATAGAAGATAGAATTTCTGTCATTTATCGCACTTATGGAACAGAAAAAACAGTACTCTGAGTGTTTTCTGTTTTTGTTTCATAATAATCTCACGCATATATTAATTCAAAACCACAATATATCTCCTTATTTCAATAGATAATTATATCAATATCGTGTAGATATTTCCGTTTACTAGTTGTGATTATTTTGGATTTTTCGTGAAAATGACTTGCTCCTTGGATTAGATATCTGTGATTGTATGTACACAGCCTTATCCGGACACATCTCGGCATTAGTCCTTAAACGCAGGAGTTTTTGTTTGTTATCACAGAATCGGCAACTATTATTTTGCTTTTCTCATCTGGAGAAGAGCCATAGATTTATCCGGTACTTTGTCGGAGATCTGAGCGCAGCAGATAACAGACTGCGCTCAGATCACCTAAAAATTCACTAAATTTGTTAGCTTTCTTACAGATTTAGTTGATTAATTTGCACAACCTGTTTTTCCTGCACATCATGTAAGCTATTGTGTTTATAATTAATAACAAAAATTATGATTAGAATTGCACTTATTGACGACCACGTCGTTGTCCGTTCCGGCTTTGCCCAATTACTGACTCTTGAGAATGATCTTGAAATCGCCGGACAATATGGCAGCGCCAACGAAGCCTGGCTGGATTTACTCCGGAACCCTATTGATGTTGCGGTGATGGATATCGCAATGCCGGATGAAAGTGGTTTGCATCTGCTCACCCGGTTACGGCAAAAACGGCCTGATTTCCGTACCATTATTCTCAGTATTTATGACACCACAGCATTTGTACAAAGTGCGCTGGACGCCGGGGCTTGCGGCTATCTCACCAAACGATGCGGCCCGGAAGAGTTGGTGCAGGCAGTACGCTCCGTCCATAAAGGCGGTTGTTATCTGTGTGCTGATGCGCTGAAAGCACTGCGTCAGACACCACAAGATATTAAAGCGCTGCGAGTTCTGACCCTCAGAGAACGGGAAATATTTGATCTGCTTATCAATGGCATCAATGTTAAAACTATCGCAGAGCAACTCAGCCTCAGCCCCAAAACCGTTCATGTTCATCGGGCCAACATTCTTGGCAAATTACAGTGCGATAGCACTATCGATCTGGTTCATTACGCCCTGCAACACCAGATTCTAACGGGGAACCCATGAACGTTGGATTACGATTTAGCCTGTTATCACTGTTTTTGCTGATTTTCTATTCACTGAGCTGGCTTGCTCTGTGGACCATCAGTTTCTACCTGAATGATAACGGGCAACAAGCCACACTGCTTCTGCCACAAGGATTACGGCTGGCACTGTTTATTCTACTGGGCCGTCGCTACCTGCCAACCTTATTAGTCACCGAAGTTGTCATCTTACTATGGCTCGGCAGTGAACAGCTTATTACTGACAATATCATTCTGTTATCGCCATTTCTCAGCCTGATACCCACTGTTATGGTCCAGCGGATCTGGTGGCGCTATACCTTGTATTGGCAACGGCTCTCTATTCTGCTGGCAGGCGTCGCCACCAACAGTGTATTACAGGCAACCTGTTTGGGATTGACTCTGACCGCCGGAGCCAATCACTTACTTCTTACCTCACTAACGGGTGGTGTTTTGCTGTCACCTTTTGTTTATCTGATCTATGAATATCTGCGTCAGCAACAGTTGAGAAATATGCTGGATTCTGACTATTCTGATCCACAGTTACGTACTTCCCTGCTGATGTGGTGCTGCCTGTTCTGCTTACTCGGGCTGAGTGCCCAGATCTTTATATCACCAGAAATTGAGAGTCTTTTGGTGATACTGATATTTATCCCCAATGTATTTATGGCCTATCGTTATGGCTGGCAAGGTGGCGTACTGGCTGCTTTATTGGGCAGTCTAATGATCACGTCAGCCTGGCAATTCAACGGGGCTTTTGACGATTTAGGTGAACTGGAAATGTTCCTGACCATTCAAGCGCTATTGGGAATCGGACTTGGGATAGCTATCAGCCGTCAGCAGCAACTCGCCGAAAACCTACAACGCTATCGTGAACGACTGGAGCAGGAACTGACCGCCCGCCATATCCTGATGAAGAAGCTAGTTCATACAGAAGAGGATGTCTGTAAAAGTATTGCCCGCGAGTTACATGATGAAATTGGTCAGAATATTACTGCCATTCAGATTCAGGCAACATTGGTAAAACGGACTGCCACTTCCCCAGCAACAGAAATGATCGCAGAGCAGATCAATCATCTTGCTCAACAAATTCATCAATCCACCCGTCAATTACTGCGCCAATTGCGGCCTCCGGTTCTGGAAGAGATGTCTTTAGAAAAAGCACTCCACCATCTGATCAATGAGTTCGCCTTCAAACAGCAGGATATTGATTGCCAGTTGAATTACCTGCTCACTCAAAATCCAGCGAATGAAACGGTGGTTTTTACCCTTTATCGTCTGGTTCAGGAATTGCTGAACAATATCAGTAAACATGCTAACGCTAGCCGAATCAATATTACGTTGCGACAACGCAGAGATGTGATTGAACTCAGAATCAGTGATAACGGAATCGGTATCACTGAAGATAAAAAGCAAAGCGGCTTTGGTCTTCAAGGCATTGAAGAACGTATCCGGGCACTAGGCGGAGACTGGCAGTTAAGCAATGATAACGGCACACGCATAATTGTTAACCTGCCCACAAATTTTGATGAAAATTAGATGTAACTAAGAATTATTCTTAGTTACCTAAAACCTTACCCCATCCATTTTGATTAATTTTTCTTTACATTCTCTTTTCATGGAGGAATCGCGCATGCCAGCCACCAGCCAGGAACAGATCTCACAACACTATCGCTACTGGCGTAGCCGTTTGCTGATTTCCATGATCATTGGCTATGCCGCATTTTATCTGACGCGAAAAAGCTTCAATTTTGTCATGCCAGTTATGCAGTTGGAATTAGGACTCGATAAAGGAGATATCGGCTGGATAACCAGTCTGTTTTATCTGGCTTACGGCGGCTCAAAATTTGTTTCCGGTATATTTCATGATCGCACCGGCTATCGCTGGTTTATGGGTGCCGGATTAATGATGACTGGTGCATTGAACATTATGTTCGCTTTTTGCTCATCATTTTCTGCCCTACTGATCATCTGGACACTGAACGGCTTCTTTCAGGGCTGGGGATGGCCCCCTTGTGCAAGATTACTGACACACTGGTACTCCCGCAATGAACGAGGCTTTTGGTGGGGATGCTGGAATATCTCCATCAATATTGTCGGCATCACAATCCCGATGTTGTCAGCTTTTCTGGCAACAACTTACAGCTGGCAAGCTGCTTTGATGATGCCTGGAATTATCGGTATTTTACTGGGTATCTGGCTCTGCTATCAGCTATGCGACATCCCACAGCAACAAGGTTTACCCAGTATAGGGCGCTGGCGACAGGATTTACTGGAACTTCGGCACGAACAGCTATCGCCGCCCATGCCGATGATGCAGATACTGCGAGATACGATTCTGATTAACAAAACTATCTGGCTGTTGGGGTTCTCCTACATTCTGGTCTACCTCATCAGAATGGCGATTAATGACTGGGGGAATCTGTGGTTGTCAGAAATACATGGCGCTAATCTGCTCAGTGCCAATGCAACACTTTCACTGTTTGAACTCGGTGGTTTGGTAGGAGCACTCTTCTCTGGTTGTGGATCGGATTTACTGTTCCGTGGTCAGCGCGCTCCAATGATCCTTCTCTTCGCTCTGGGATTATTTATCTCTGTTACCGCATTGTGGCTAACCCCCATACATCACTATGCACTATTAGCAGTCTGTTTTTTCAGCATTGGTTTTTTTGTTTTTGGCCCGCAAATGCTGATTGGGTTGGCGGCAACAGAATATTGCCATAAACAAGCCGCCGGCACGGTCACTGGTTATTTGGGATTGTACGCCTATTTGGGCGCTGCAATGGCAGGCTGGCCATTGAGCCAGGTGGTTGCACACTACGGGTGGTCAGGAATATTTGCTCTGCTCACCGTCGCATCCGCCATGATGGGTTTGCTATTAATGCCTCTGTTAATGGCAGACATTAGTAAAAGGGAACATATGGCAGGGATAACATTGCCATTTTCCAATGATAAGAAGATCTGAATAAAAAGGACAAAATAATGAAACTGAAACCTCTCTCTACACTCATTGCAACAGGTCTGGTCCTTGCTGCATTGACCAGTAATGTTCAGGCCGCTGGCCGTTTGATCGTTTATTGCAGTGCAACTAACGCCTTATGCGAAGCTGAAACCAGAGCATTCGGTGAAAAATACAATGTAAAAACAACTTTTGTCCGCAATGGTTCAGGTAGCACCCTGGCAAAGATTGAGGCAGAAAAACGTAATCCACAGGCTGACGTTTGGTATGGCGGTACACTGGACCCACATTCTCAGGCGGGTGAAATGGATCTGCTAACCGCCTATAAATCCCCTAATCTGACACAAATCATGCCGCAGTTTCGCGATCCCGCCAAACGTAAAGGCAACTACACCTCTGCGGTTTACGTCGGTATTCTTGGCTATGGCGTCAATACCGAACGTCTGAAAGAGAAAAAGATCCCGATCCCAACCTGCTGGAAAGATCTGACCAAACCGATATATAAAGGTGAAATTCAAATTGCTGACCCTCAAAGCTCCGGTACGGCTTACACCGCACTGGCAACTTTTGTCCAGTTATGGGGCAAAGATCAGGCATTTGATTACTTGAAAAAACTGAACGCCAACATCTCTCAGTACACCAAATCCGGTGTCGCCCCTGCACGCAACGCCGCTCGTGGTGAATCTGCAATTGGCATCGGTTTCCTGCATGATTACTCATTGGAAGTCGAAAATGGCGCACCACTGAAACTTATCGCACCATGTGAAAGTACAGGCTATGAAATCGGTGGTGTCAGTATCATCAAAAATGCCCGCAATATGGACAACGCTAAGCTGTTCGTTGATTGGGTACTATCCAAAGAAGCACAAGAACTTAGCTGGAAAAAAGGTAAAGCCTATCAAATCCTGACCAATACCACAGCGAAAGCTTCTCCTCTGGCACTTAAATTGTCCGATCTAAAATTGATCAATTATGACATGGACAAATTCGGCGCCAGTGATGTGCGTAAAGAGTTAATCACCAAATGGGTGACAGAAGTGAAAATGGCTAAATAAGGTCAATCAAGGGCGGATCACTCCGCCCTTAGAAACTATCCATCAGGCTTATTCGATTTTTCCACATGAATAACGCCTGCGGGGATAAATTCTTACTGCTGCTATCTCACGATAATAATAAAAAAGAGGGAAATTATGTCTCACACTTTTATTTTGCCTATCAGACAGAAGCGGGATGCTGTGTTCTGGTGGATTGCCCTGGCGTGGTTGTCTTTCGCCCTTTTACCATCATGGAGCCTGGACTACGGCCTCTTCGATTCTACTCAAGATGAAATTCTCTCCTCCTATGGCTGGAACGGATTAAACCTTAGCTTACTGTGGTTCCTGTTACCGTCAGTACTGCTGCTGCGCCCACTGATACCAGCAAACTGTAATCAGCGTAACCGCCACTATTTCGATGCGGGTTATGCCTTATTATGTGCCTTGTTGGTCATTATCAGTGCGGCCCTTATCGGACGTGGACTAGGCTACTCTACAATTATCCTGTTTATCTCACTAGGCGCGATTATCACTCTGGCCCTGACTCGCCTTGAATGGCTAGGAGGGGACAGTTTTGTCATTGGCTCACTGGTCACCGTTGTTGCCCTGATCGGCGTATTTATTCTTTATCCAAGTATCGCCATTTTTATTCCGATGTTTACCGATGATGCCGGTCAGTTTGCTCCGTTCGCTTTTATATCGATACTGGAGCAGCCACATATTATTCAGGTTATCACGAACTCTATTTTGCTCTCTGTGTCCGTTGCTATAGGCTGTACTTTCTTTGGTCTGGTGCTGGCAATTTACACCTCCAGAATTGCCCGCCGCTCCGCTATTATTGGCCGGGTATTCTCTATTTTGCCCATCGTCACACCACCCTTTGTTGTTGGTTTAGGTGTCACATTGATGATGGGCCGCTCCGGTTACATTACTGAGTTTATGGCAACCTGGCTCGGCCTGACCAACACCAATTGGCTGTATGGTTTTACCGGTATCTGGCTGGCTCAGGTACTGGCTTTTACGCCAATGGCATTTATGATCCTTGATGGTGCCATCAAAACCATCCATCCCTCGCAGGAAGAAGCCTCCTATACCTTGCGCGCCAATCGTTATCAGACTTTTTTTAATGTATTCATACCACTGCTGAAACCAGCACTGGCGAACGCTTTCCTGATTGTGATTGTTCAATCACTAGCAGATTTTAGTAACCCACTGGTGCTGGGGGGTAGTTTTGATGTACTGGCAACTCAAATTTATTTCTATATCACCGGCTCTCAACTTGACTATCAAGCTGCTAGTACTCTCGGCGCTTCGCTTCTGGTTTTCTCTCTGCTGATATTCTGCGTCCAGTATATGTGGATTGGTAAACGCTCCTATGTCACAGTTTCCGGCAAATCCTATCGTGGTGATGTACAACCGTTGCCAAATTCGCTGGTTTGGGGTGTCTGTACCATCCTGTTTATCTGGGTTGTATTCAACATTCTGTTATACGGCAGCATCTTCTACGGCAGTTTCACCGTCAACTGGGGAGTAGATTACACCCTGACTTTGGACAACTTTATTAAGCTGTTCGGTCAAGGAATGCATGACGGCGCATGGCCTTCATTACTGGATACCCTGCTCTACGCCGGTATCGCTGCCCCCATCACCGCGATCTTGGGTTTGCTGATTGCTTATATTGTTGTGCGGCAGGAATTCCGTGGTAAGAAAACTATTGAATTCACTACCATGCTGTGCTTTGCCGTACCAGGCACGGTTGCAGGGGTTTCCTACATTCTGGCCTTCAATGATTCACCTTTTTATCTCACCGGAACCGCAGCTATTGTCATCATCTCCATGACTATGCGAAACGTACCGGTAGGTATCCGTGCCGGTATTGCCGGTCTTGGGCAGATTGACAAATCATTGGATGAAGCCTCGCTGAGCCTGCGAGCCGGATCGATGAGAACCATTTTCCATATTCTGTTGCCGCTACTGCGCCCGGCAATTCTATCAGCACTGATTTACAGCTTTGTCCGTGCCATTACCACCGTCAGCGCTATTGTATTCTTAGTCACACCTGATACCCGTGTAGCAACCGCTTATATTCTGAACCGGGTGGAAGATGGTGAATATGGGGTTGCTATCGCTTATGGCTCTATCCTGATTGTGGTCATGCTGGCCATTATTTTCCTATTTGACTATTTGATTGGTGAAGCTCGGGTTTCTCGTTCTAAAGCCAAAAATGCACAGTAATCACGGAGTAAGGACATGACACAACAAAATTTTGTCGAACTGAAAAATGTAACTAAACGGTTCGGTAGCAACACCGTGATCGATAATCTGGAGCTATCTATCCCGCAAGGGCATATGGTCACACTGTTGGGGCCGTCTGGTTGCGGTAAAACCACCGTATTGCGTTTAGTTGCCGGGCTGGAAAAACCCAGCGAAGGCAAAATTTTCATTGATGGTGAAAACGTTACAGATCGTTCTATTCAGCAACGAGATATCTGTATGGTATTCCAGTCCTACGCCCTGTTTCCGCATATGTCGCTGGGAGAAAATATTGGCTACGGTTTAAAAATGCTGGGGAGACCTAAAGCGGAGATACGTGAACGGGTTAAGGAAGCACTGGAATTGGTCGATCTGGATGGTTTTGAAGATCGTTATGTTGATCAAATCTCCGGCGGACAACAACAGCGTATTGCCCTTGCTCGCGCCTTAATCCTTAAGCCCAAAGTACTGCTTTTCGATGAACCACTGAGTAACCTTGATGCTAACCTACGCCGCAGTATGCGTGAGAAAATCCGCGAATTACAGCAACAATTTAACATCACCTCGCTATATGTTACTCATGATCAAAGTGAAGCATTTGCGGTTTCCGATACCGTGTTGGTGATGAATAAAGGCAAAATCATGCAAATTGGCGCACCACAAACGCTATATCGCCAGCCAGCATCTGAGTTTATGGCGAGTTTCATGGGAGATGCCAATATCTTTCCTGCGACTTTGGGCGCTGACTATGTGGAAATTTTCCATTATCGCCTGCCACGACCGGAAAACTTTACCAGCACTCAACAATCAGTAACGGTAGGTGTCAGGCCAGAAGCTGTGACTCTAAGTCATCACGGGCATGCAAGCCAGCTCTGCACCATCAGCCATGTGGCTTACATGGGGCCACAATATGAAGTGACTGTAGACTGGCAAGATCAAACTTTGCTACTACAAATCAATGCCACCCAATTGCAACCTAATGTTGGCGATAATTACTATCTGGAAATTCATCCATTTGGGATGTTTATTTTGGCAGAGAAAAGTAACTGTTAATTTGATTGTAAAAAACCCTGACTTTCAGATCAGAAGGCCGCCATACGGCGGCCTTGGCCCTCAAGAATGCTTTTCGATTACCAAATTCTGGTCGCTCACACCGATGTATTGGCTTGGCTTAAAGAACCCGTGTTCATAATTTTCTTTGCTAGTATTAATAGTATTATTAACCTTGGCAGACCTGATTAAATAAGAGGAGTAAGCGCGTGGAATGGGTGATTGGTGGAATAATTTTATTGTTGATTCTTGGCGCGATCTTTAAACCAAGTAGATGTGATATTTGTAATGTTAATTTCAAAAGAAAATATTACACGTGGGAAATTGAAGGTAAAAAACAGCATTTATGTCCTAACTGTAATAGCAAAATGGACAGAAAAATTAGCTCTAGAAAATTTAAAGATAGGTTTGGTTAATTATTCAATATATTATTTTTTTCAGCCACCTAAGTGATTTTCGACACAAACCAACCAAATGACACCAGCAGATACTGACGTCACTTTTTATAGGTTTATTGCTGAAAGTGACGTCATAAAAAATCCATAATCGGACCCGCATATCATCGTATACAGGGATATTTTGCATAGGGATCACCATCAATTAGATGAAATATAAACAAAATATCCACTATAAAATAATTCGTCAATAATAAGACGTTGTTACTCAACAATTTATCATAGATAACTATAACTCAGAGTCTCTGTACGCCTGATTAATAATGGCTTTTGCCATCCATTTAGTGATTTCAATAACTTTTGCGTCATCCATATGCCAGATATCTTTCATCACCAAAAAAACTTCGGAACCATAAATCAGGGAAAAAGAACGAATGACGTTTTCCAGAGTGTCCGGTGGAAAATGCCTTTTTAATGGTTCAACAACCATCGAAAGGATCTCTTTACGGTGCCCACGAACCAATTTCTTTTCCTGTTTATCCTCAGATGAACGCCCCTGAGCCCATTGCTGTAATGAAACTAAAAGAGCGGCTCTCAATGCACCTTCATGTTGGAACATCCGGGGATAGGCAAAATCCAATAATTCAATAATCCGCTCCTCCGTATTTTCACTAGAAGGCTTCCAAGTGAGGATCGGCCCAAGGCTAGCACTAACGATTGCATCAATTAAATCGCTTTGCGTCGGAAAATAGCGGTATGCCGTTGCTCTGGAAACCCCTGCATGTATTGCCAATTCGGAAACTGAAGGTATCGCTCTCTGCTCAAAAAGTTCCAATGCAGCATTTATCAGCAATGTATAAGTTTTTTTCCGAGTACCAGTAAAATGAGGTTTAGTATTCGAGTCCATCATTGCCACAACTCTTTCACAATAAGATTCTCTATATCAGCGTATGGTTAAAATATTTTTTCGACATCATCACTCTACTTAATTACCTACAAAACGCCCAAATTGATTCAATTTATTTACAAATAAAATGAGATGATAGTCTCAATTTGATGATATAACAGTGATACTCAAGTCTCATATTGACTATAATCTGTCCATAAGTTAGTCGCCAGCACCAAGGGAAACATTCATAATTATAATGAAAAATAACCACGGCTATATTTATATTGCCACCATTTTTGATACCAAGAGTGCAGAAATCTTCTACGTCAGGGATCTGATAGAAAAAACTGGCCTTGCCGTTCGCACTGTGGACTTGACGACTAAACCTGGCCCACTGGAAAGAGGCGCGGATATTACTTCACTAACAGTAGCAGAGCATCATCCACAAGGCAAAGAAGCCGTTTTCTGTGGTGATCGGGGTAAAGCAATTTCCGCAATGGCAATTGCCTTTAAAACTTTTTTATCAAGACAAACTGATATTTTAGCTATTCTGGGGCTAGGGGGTTCTGGTGGGACAGCCCTGATTACACCCGCCATGCAGTCTTTACCTATAGGTATACCAAAACTTATGGTTTCTACCATGGCTTCCGGTAATGTTTCTGGGTATGTTGGGGTTAGTGATATCGCTATGCTGTATTCAGTCACTGATGTATCTGGCCTTAACCGTATCTCTCGTCAGGTATTAAAAAATGCGGCCAACCAAATTGCTGGCGCAGTTTATTTTCATGAAGAGAGCAATATCGAAGATAAGCCTGCTATTGGCCTGACAATGTTTGGTGTGACAACACCTTGTATACAGTTGCTGACCAAAGAGCTGGAACAGCAATATGACTGTTTGGTTTTCCATGCAACCGGCAGCGGTGGCAAAACCATGGAAAAACTGGCCGAAAGTCGCTTACTTAACAGTCTGCTTGATATAACCACAACTGAAGTCTGTGACTATTTATTTGGCGGTATTCTGGCCTGTGATGTTGACCGATTGAGTGCAATAGCCCGCACAAAAATACCTTATATTGGTTCTTGCGGGGCGTTAGATATGGTGAATTTTGGTCATCCGAATACTATTCCGGGACACTATAAAAACAGACAATTTTACCGTCATAATCCCCATGTAACATTAATGCGCACCACACCAGAAGAGAATTATCAAATGGGAATTTGGATCGCTGAAAAACTTAATCAGTGCGAAGGAAAAGTGAAATTTATTATTCCTGAAGGTGGTTTTTCTGCTCTGGATATTGAAGATGGACCATTCTGGAACCCTGAAGCGACTCAAGCATTTATCAACGCTTTCGAGTCTACATTTATAGAAATAGAAAATAGACAACTGATTAAAAGTTCTCATCACGTGAATTCATCTGAATTTTGCCAACAAGTGATCAGCGAATATCAGCAAATGATGAATTCAGTTGTATAGATAGTCCAGAATTGAAACAGGAGGAAAACTTAATGAACCAAAATACTGACGATAATGCCAGTACAGAAGCGGTATTGACACTGAAAGATTATGTACAACTAATTAATGACTAGGCAAAAAGTTGCCAAAATAGGGCATTCTGATGCTATTGTTCTATTAGCCGCGATTTCTACGGCACGTCTGTCGAGTAATCGCACTAAAAGAGTAAAAGTAGCCAAATACTCGTGTTCCAAAGGGAAGCCACAAGAACTTCCTGTTAATAATCGAGTCATAACATATTGGAAGATAACAAACTAAATTAAAATATAAATATACCTGCTTTGTTTTCTTCCTTTCGGAGCATATTTCCGTCAACACCAGGCTCCTGCGGCCCCCACCGCAGGAGTTTTTTTATGGATATACAGGCAATTAAAACTTGATAAGATATGGATAGTGGCATTCAGTACACCAAACAGCAGAATCAAAACTCAGGAATAGCGTATGGATCAAAATGAACCTTATTGGAATCGTATGGTTCCAGAACTTACCGTTACTAATTTTTCTCTATCTCTGGATTTTTACCAAAGAATTCTCGGCTTCCGGTTACTTATTCGTCGAGATAAACCAGACTTTGCATATTTAGAATTAGGCGAAGCACAACTCATGCTTGAAGCACTACATGATGATGGCTGGAACATAGCACCATTAAATTATCCTCTAGGAAGAGGGGTGAATTTTCAGATTGAAGTCGATGATTTGACTCCTTTATTGAACAGCTTAAAAGCTAATTCGATAAAACTATACCGAGAAGTTAAAGATAATCATTATCATATTAATGAAGTACTGGCATGCCAACGAGAATTTCTGGTGCAAGATCCCGATGGTTATCTACTACGATTCAGCCAATTTATAGAAAATATAATGACATATTGAACATAATATTCTGCTACACCGGATAATCTCCTCACTTTTTCCAATATATAATATTTCGCTTCGCTCTCAATGAGAATTTAGGGGAGAATTCCGCAGTTTTGTTAAAACTCCCCAATTTAGTCTCATCGGATTACAAGCAATCAGCCAAATAATCAAATATCCCAAGAGTAACACCAGGAAATGAACTGGCGATGGCAAAGTTAAAACATAGGGTCAACAATAGATTCAGTGCCCTCCTGTTATCAACCCTACATTTTCTTATTAAATATTCTCATATTTAGCGATAATCATGTCTCTTGCGTATAATGTACTTATTTTCTCTTCTGTACCAGATTCGATTATATCAACAGGTGAAAAAAAGGCGCCTTTTAACCAAATGTTTTTTCTTAGCCAAAGAAGAGTATCTTCGTAGTTTAAATCACCTATTTTTTTATATATCTGTGATGCATATATATAACCGAGCATATAGCATGGGAAATAACCAAAAAAACCTGCGGCCCAATGGATATCCTGCATACATCCATTTTTATGATCTTTCCCTGAACTTATACCTAATAATTTAAGAGAAAGTTCATCCCATAATTCAGGTATATCATTAACCGTTATATTTTTATTAATCAAATCTTTCTCAATTAAATAACGTAAATAAATATGCTGCAAGTAATGTATTTCATCTGTATTTATCCTGGTTTCATTAGGTTTTAATTGCAGCAAGTGTTTTCTTATACTACTAGCTGATATATTTAATCCGTATTTCACTGTTTTTTTTGATAAATAATTAATAAAAGAATCAGAATAACCATAACACATTTCAAAGAATAAACTCTGACTTTCATGTATTCCAATAGAACAAGGATAAGATACAGGCATGCCTAAAAATTCATTAGGAAGATTCCTTTCATATAGAGAGTGTCCAAATTCATGTAAAGAAGCATAGATTCCACCCATGAAATTAGAATCTGAATATCTATTCGTGATTCTTATATCATCTCTGGTTCCACCACAAAAAGGATGAGCGCTGACATCTAATCTCCCTCTGGAAAAATCAAATCCTAGTTCAGAAAGCATCTCTTTATTTATCTTTATTTGCGTTCTAATTGGAATTTTCTGATTTACATTCCTATTTAATGAGTTTGATTTAAACCGTTCTGCTAAACCAGGTAGCCACATCTGAATCTCTTCAAAAAGATTATCTAACATATCCGTCTTCATCATTGGCTCATACTCGTTCAATAATGATTCATAGGGGCTGGTACCTGAAGCTTCAGATAAAATATCGGCTTTTTCTCTTATTAATTCGACTAATTGTGTCAAATCTTTTGAAAACCCTTGCCAATTATTTATTTCTTTATTTTTAACCCATGAATATTCACACTGACAGGTAATCTTCTTTATTTCTTTTACTAAGGAAATAGGAAGTAGTCGCTTTTGTTCAATTTCCTTTTTAGCCGAGAGAAGAGCCATTATTGTGATATTATCCAGATTATCATCTAAGAGTAATTTTTCTACCGCATCAAAAATAACTTGTGATGTCTTTTTTTCATGAATAATTAATTCTGCCTCTGAAAGCGCTTCTGCCCTTGCTAAGAAGCTATTCTCAGGCATCATAGTAGTTTGATCCCAATAACATATATCCATCAAATGTTCGATATTATATATTGAACGATAGTATTCTTTTATATCAGATAATTCCCTCATTTCTTTTTCCCTATAAATGCTATTATGACACTGGAAAATATAAACAACATGCCAATAAACATATTGCGAGTTATTGATTCATTTAGAAAATAATAGGATATCAACACACTAAATATAGGCGATATAAGTGCAGAATAAGCGGTTAACTCTGCGCCACCACGTTCTATCATGTAAAACCATAAAATATAAACAAGAACACCACTCGCTATCCCCATATATAGAATAGGTATAAAAATATGGGTAACTGCCTGAAAAAACTCACCATTAAAATTAAATATATTAAGGTTTGTAGATAAAAATGGCGTTATAATTATCATTAATAAAAATGAAACAATATTTTGATATAAAACCTTGGAAAATATATCTAACTGAGTGGGTATTTTTTCTGATAAAAAAGTTCCTAATGCCCATGCGAAGGCACTGACTAATATGATGCACTCACCAAAGCTTATTTCTCTTAAGGATATGAATATCAAAACGCCTAATATACAAAGTATAGACACAGTAATTGATCTAAAACTGATTCTTCTGCTACTTATCATTGTCAGAAAAGAGGTAATAGCAGGCATTGTGTATATAAGCACAGATGCTTTCACAGAATCTGTATATTTTAGTGATATGTTATTTAAAACAGGCACCAAGAAAACATTTAAAATACCCAGAGGTATACAAAATAACAGATCATAAAAATTCGGTTTTTTTTTATATAAAATCAAAACCAGAAAAATCAATATTAATACGGATGTAATCGTTGAGTAAAAACGAAAAGGCCATACCCCAATTTGCTCAATAGCTATTTTTGAAATAGGGAATCCGCCTCCCCATAACATTGCTATTAGGATTGCGGAAGAAAGTACTTTTTTATTTCTAGTCATATCTAACCACCAAGGCCATTCTCCTTTTTTTACTCTCAGCGGTCACCATAGACACAAAATGAGGTATTTCCTTTTCACTGGTATCGAAAATCAATGTCGTCAAATTATATGGAACTAATGTATCCGTGATAAATTTACGCTCATTATCCAGAATAACCGTTAATCCTCCATGGTTTGGATTCCAATTATCAGTCAAATTTATTACTATGCCAAAACTTTCTCCCGGGTCACAATGCGTCGTTAAAAAATCTCCTTTATCAAATCTGTTTAAATATAATAAAGCCATTTTCTTTATCTCTCTGCCTGTTATTGATGTAAGAAATGACTTGAATTTTTCGCTATCTACTATGTTTTTTATCTCAGAAAAACAGGTTATTTTTTCACTCCTGTCATTATCAGGAAGTCGCCTGAAAGAAAATGAAAAAATACCATTATTATAATCTTCAATTGAAATTGATTTTTCCCTTTCAATTTCCTCTATACTATTCTCACTCAAATAAAAATCATGCTCTCCATACCTATTCTTTATAATATAAGACCACGCACTGTCACTAATTGAATTAAAATTATCTGAAAAAAAAGCAAACTCAGGAAAAAATTCATCTATTGAAAAACTCACATAGCCTTTATTCTTAAATGCTGAGTACAGATCTTTAATTTTCATCAAATATGTACTCCTCTCTGGTTTTAAAATCTCTAAGCGAGATATAAAGCTTTTTACCGACAAGAGCAGGTTCATCATATCCAGTGATTATTTTTACTACCTGATCAGCAACCAACCCAGACATTGCAGCTAATGATGGTGCACTTTGCCAGGGCACGAGCATACTTTGACTGCTATTCATCCAAAGAAAACTCTTGCCCGATAATCATCACACCAACTCGCTTTTTTAAGCTTGTTCCTTTGACTCGGTGCTCCGCAATCGCATTGTTTGACCAGATTCAGGACGATACGACGGAATAATGCCAGATTTTCAACGGCACCATCCAGGACAATTCGTGAATCGTCTTCTTTAAAGACCACATCAAGAATATAGTGCTGGCTATTTTCAATCCGCCAATGCTGACGAATGTAATATCCCAATGATTTATGCCTGGGCGAAAGGGAACTCACATAATAAGACGTGTCCACCGTTCCTTTGCCATTTTGTGTCCGGTGACGTTCTACTGCGATAATGCTACGAATGGTCGGCCATTTCTCTATTAATTCTGGCGTGAATTGAGGCTTTAACTGAAACACATAACGCTCTTCACGCCGGCCATGGGCTTCTTGCTTGACTTCCGTGATAATTTTTTCTTTACCGGCATCAAACACCGCCTGAAATTGCGATTGGACGGCTTCCCACAGATGAGGCTGATTTTTCTTCACCTGAACCACAACATGGGCTTTCTTTTCGCTGATTTTTTCCAGCGTTTGGCGCTGACAATGCAAGGCATCCAGTGTGACGATACTGCCTTTCAGGTCAAGGATATCCAACATCTGCCGCACAATACTGATTTCCCCGTTTTTCGTGGCGGTGGCTTTCTGGCTCAGGACTAATCCTTGCTCCGTATCATATGCAGTGACCAGTTGGACGGCGTTTTTCTTTTCATTACGGTAGGCGTGTCGCAGCACTTTTCCATCGAAGGCAATGACCGGTTTCCCTCCCTGTTCACGTTGTTCATTGATCCAGTTGAGTAAAGCCTCCAACAGCGAATCAAGTTCAATAGCGCGCACGATCCTGGCAACCGTGTGTCGGCGTGGTATTCCATTGGGAAAGGGGCGATATTTTTTCAGCCACTTAATTTTGGCTCGACCATAAGTTTCAATATCTTGCCAACCTTCAGCGCCAGCCAGAATGGCGCTGATGACAAGAAAAATAACATCAATCAGCTCGTATTGACGATTGATGTCAGAACGAGTTTCTTTCACAACGGTTAAATGTTCAATCAGGGTTTGGTTCGGATTCATGGGCGAGTATTAAAAAGAAAAATAAGGATAATTAGATCATGTAATTACGATTCATTCAAGGGGGATAAAAAAGTATGCTCGCACCCTGTGCACTTTGCCACGCATTAACCTTTCTATTACCGTCTAAGAATTGTTGCTTCATCCTCGCTTCCTGGAATTTCTTTACATCATTATTTTCACTATAAAATTGCTTTTTAATGCTTTTCTTGGCATCAAAATAAGTCTTCTCTTGCCCATTATTTAAATAAATTGGCCCAACGGATATCTCGAAAGGATCACCTCCCAGTTCTATGACGGGTATATTTTTATTACAAGCCAATTCATGTACTATTCCTTCAACCGTATTTTTCCTGAAATAACCCAGGCTGGCCCATGCAAGTAAAACTAAATCAACACCATCCAACATCTCTTTAAGTCTATTTTCATCTGTTGTAGCAAACTCAAAATACTTTTCTACATTCGTGTATTTATTGTGCCTTTTTATCCCCTCCTCAGCCGCATCGACTTTATTTTTTCCAATATCATCAAAAGTATAAAGAACTTGCCTGTTCAAGTTAGATAATTCAACATCATCTCCATCAACAATTCTTAACGTTCCCACACCAGCTAACGCTAATTGCAATGAACACCAGGTTCCCCATCCCCCCATACCAAGAACTAAAATTCTACTTTCTTTTAATCTTTCTTGATACTTTATAGAATTTATATTCTCGTTATCTATTAAAGAATATTGAAGAAGTTGCCTGTCGTATAACTCAATTTCCTGTGATGTAAGAATATCTGAGAATATTGCGTTATCTTCAATAAGCCCAAATGAATTTAATTTTTCAATAAAATTGACGATTTCATGCTCATTTATTTTATACCCCATATGTGAAATTTCTTTTATTATTCTTGGGATCGTATGAAAACCATCAAGTTTAGATAAAACAACTTTCACCCATTCTGGCGGATTTTTAATAATTTGAGATTTCTTAGGCACTTCACCTATACAAATATCACCATCATCAGAAAGGATGATGTGATGAGAGCGCTTAATTAACGGCTTAGTAATTCTCATATTAATTTCCTACAAAAGCCGCCATTAGGCGGCTTTTATCTAGTTCTTATTCGAGTTCAATGGATTCTTCTTCAGTGTACATAGCTTTTTCTTCGCTGATAGAAGAGATACGTTCTTCGAGTTCTACGAAAGACATTTCTTGATTCATGGTATATACCTCAATTAGATTATTACGTTATGTTTCCCAGTGTTAACCATTTAATTACAACTAGCTAACAAACAAATTAATAATATAAAAATAATTAAAGTCAAGAATTTTTCTTAAACTCTAGAAAAAATATCAAGCTATGATAGTTTCTTTTCAAAAAACATGATAATTTATAAAGAGTTATATGATACTAAGCTATTTAAGTCATTCTAATAATTACAAATAGTAATCATCAAAATGACAAATGGTTTTTGAAAAAAATAATTTCATTAAATAAGTTATTTCCATTTAATATTAAAAAAAGCATTAACAGTCTAAATAATAAATCTATTTGTAATTTCTTAAAAATATATTTGAAACTGACTTCCTATCCTATTGGGTATTTTTATTTATCTTTATTATCAGGGGTAAATATAATAAGAAATCAAACTGGCTGGGACAATTACGCCGATTTTAGGATTGATTTATACCCGATAGATTTCAAGATGGATCGCGACGAATGGTCATAAATAACTGGCGTTGTAATCTGTTTATCATCATATCACCTCGCTAAATGGTACATTTTTATTTCCGTATACTCCGCTCCTTGAATCAATTGCAGAACAAAATTTAATCACACCTATTTTTTTATTATCTTGTTGATGATACGTTTAAATTACAATTAAAATTTCATGAAATTATTTAGATAAATTTAACTATAAATACCCTTCGAATAAAATTTAATAAAACGGTCAAACATAACAACATCAAAAGAGATAACAAGATAATAATTCAATCACAGATTGAATAAATCTATCTGATATACATATCGCCAAACATGAGCAATTGATTAAAAAAATTATATAAATGATATTTTATAATGAAAAAATTTAACTTATCTATTAATTTAAACATTCACTTAAGTATTTAACACTATAATATGGAACTAAATATTTCACTATCATCTGACTTAAATCTCCTTGCAAGTAAATAGTGGCGGTATCTCAATCATAAGTATACACATCAGCAAACTATTTTATGGCTACAAGCACATTATCTTTATTCCCTTACTGTTAACCATTGAATAAACCATGTAGAATAGATGAATATTTTCTGAGTACGCCGCATCTTAAGAAACAATTAATTTTACCTTTTTCAATCAGCAGGTTTTTCAAATGCATCAAACCGATGTTACTGAGCGTTCGCTCTTTTCATTAAGCTGGCCAATTTTTATTGATATTCTTCTCCATCTGGTCACTTTATTAATTAACACCTACATGGTGAGCCATGTTTCTACTTCTTACCTAGCCGCTATGGCAGTTGGTAATCAAGTATTTGACCTGTTTATCACTATCTTCAATTTTATCAGCGTCGGTTGCAGTGTCGTTATTGCTCAGTACATTGGTGCAGGCAAACGTGATAAAGCCAGTCAGGCAATCCATATTTCTATTGCATTTAACTTCTTGCTTGGGTTCACTTGTGCGCTGATTACTATCTTCTTAGGCTATAAGATCCTACATATCATGAACATGCCTGAGCATCTAATGAAAGATGGTTTTAGCTATCTGCACATTCTGGGTATTTGTCTGATCCCTGAAGCGATTTCGATTATTCTGGCAGCTTGCCTGCGAGTTTATGGGAAATCCAAAGTAGCCATGTATGTCACGTTGATTGCTAATTTGCTGACTGTACTGGGTAATATGATTGTCCTGTATGGCTTCTTCGGGTTGCCTAAATATGGTCTGGAAGGTGTCGCCTGGTCTACGGTCTTTGGCCGGATTGTTGCTGTGATCTTGTTATTCTGTCTGCTCAGTTACGGCTTGCGGATTAAATTTACGCTGTCGGGTTTCCTACTCTGGTCAAAGAGTATGTTGGGTAAAATCTTACATGTCGGTTTACCCGCTGCGGGCGAAAACGTTGTGTGGATCTTACAATATATGGCTGCCATAGCCTTTATTGGCTTGATGGGTGAAACCGCACTGGCAGCACAAACGCTCTACTTCCAACTATCGCTGTTTGTTATGTTATTTGGTATCTCCATCAGCATTGGTAATGAAATCATGGTCGGCCATCTGGTCGGTGCCAAACGGTTTGAAGACGCTTATATTCGTGGCCTCAACAGCCTGAAAATTGGCTGTATCGTGACCGTTGGTGTTGTCACCGCTTTCTGGCTGTTCAGAATACCGATCTTGCATTTTCTAACGCAAGACGAATCCATTATCAAACTTTTATTGCCATTATTCTTACTGTCTGTATTTATGGAGCCTATCCGTACTGCAAATATCGTTATGGTAAACGCATTGCGCGCATCCGGTGATGCCCGTTTCCCGTTATATACTGCCATGTTCTTTATGTGGTGTGTGGCTATTCCGGTGGGATATTTTCTTGGGATCAAGATGGAAATGGGTATCTTAGGTATTTGGATCGGTTTCTTCTGTGATGAATGGCTCCGTGGGTTCATTAATACATGGCGTTGGAAATCCAAAAAATGGCAAACCAAACGATTAGATATTTAATCAACAATCACTAATCATCAAAAAACAATAAAAAAATAATGGTGATAAGAAGCAGGATGTTGCTAACTGCTCATTATCACCATTTATACCCGTTATCTTTCAAGTTGCCTCTTTGTTGGCTGCTCTCACCCCCGGTCACATCGTTATCTATACCCTTCATCTTTCAAGCTGCTGCTTTGTTGGCTGTGTTCACTTACCCCAGTCACAGAGTTATCTATGCTCCTGGGGATGCGTTCTCTTGCCGCCGCCCTGCAACTTGAAATCTATTGGGTATAGGCTCCCGGGGATTCGTTCCCTTGTGCCGTCGCGATCCATCTTGAAATCCATTGGGTATATACATTTAATTAGCGGTTATTAGCAGTTAAATGTTCTTCTTTACCATAATGCTCTGAACGTGGTCCATAGAGTAAACCTCGGTTACCACCCGCTGTCAGTAGGCGATAACTTGTAATACCCGCAATTTCATGACCTTTATCCGTAATGGTATTCGCGATTTGTGAAATTACCGCTGACACTAACATTCCAATAAGATTACTATTTGAATTATTTTGATTTTCAGTCGATGAAGCGACAGCCCGGCCACTCCACAGTTGCTTGCCACTACGCAGGTCCACCAACTTGGCTGAAGCGGTTACCCGGGTATCACTGTTAATAATCTGATATTGCGTACCGTATTCTTCAATATCCAGATAGAGCGCTGAATCTGCACCAAAAATTTCATGCAGTTTTTTATAACTGATATTTTGAGCATCCTGCCCCACTGTCACGCCATTTTGCTGCAATGTTTCTTCCACAACAGCAACCGGTAAAACATAGTAGCCAGATTCTGCCAGTGGATAAGTCACTTGAGAAATCAGGCTGTGCCCTGCCTTAACTTCCAGAGATTTATTTACCGCCGGCAATACTAGAATAGATTTTGGTTTGCTCTCTTTAAATGCAGTGTAGTCATAAGGGACAGATTTACTACACCCTGTTAGCACAAATGCAGCTAATAAACTTAACGCCACAAGAACACGGTTCATTGCATAGTTCCTTTATTTTTACTTAATAAAAAGTCCATAAATAGCGCTGATTCAGGAAACAATGTTTTCTCTGCTTCAAACTGATGGAACGCTTCTGAAACACGACCGGTCTTGCTATAGAGCAAACCCATCTGTGCATGCAACCCAGGCGGTACTGGTTTAGCTTTCGCTTTCGCTTTTTCAATTACTTGCTGCAAAGCCTGTAGTTGCTCGTCAAATCCCATCTTGTCCTGCTGATAATACTGATAAATTGTAGGTTCGTATTGACCCCACTCATAAATCGTTTTTGGTTGATTGACACAACCTACCAGGACCGTCGCGGCCAGTAATAAGCCCATTTTTTTCATTAATATCATGAGAATATATCCCTAAATTTCTTAATTAGATGGCTTCCATGCACCGGTTTCAATGCTTTCAACCAGGCTATTTACCGCTTCACGAATTGCCAAATCCAGCACTTTACCATTCAGAGTAGAATCATAGCTGGCAGTACCACCGAAACCGATAATTTCACGGTTAGATAATTTATACTCACCAGCCCCAGCTACAGAGAAAACCACTTCAGATGTTTCCACATTCACGACATTCAGCATGACTTTTGAATAAGCCACTTGGGATTTACCCCGTCCGAGCAGGCCCCATAACTGATGATCACCAACTTCTTTGCGGCCAAATTCAGTCACATCTCCGGTAATGACGTAGTTAGCCCCTTTCAGTTTCTGCGACTTGCCTTGTAAGCCCGCTTCGGCTCTCAGCTCTTTCATATTGGTACGTTCCAGAACTGTAAAGCGTCCGGTCTGCTGTAAGTGCGTGATTAAAATCGTTTTAGATTGATTACCCAGACGATCAACGCCATCAGAAAAAATCCCGTTTTGATAACTGGAACGATTTTCAAACTTACCGATAGCAATTGGGCTACGAACGCCTTGATATACCGTGTTATAAGAATTAACTTTCTGTACTTGAACGGTATTGGAAGATTCAGTTGCACACCCGGCTAATATTGCTGAAGCCAAACAAATTGAAGATAAAACCAATTTACCTTGCATAAAAACCTATTCCTGCATAAAAAATTATTCGTCTATCTACCTGATCTCAACGATAAGATGAAAAAACTGGCAGATAACATTTCCACTAAAATTCATTTACATCAGAAATTATTATGAATAAGCTGGTGCTGTGTGACCAGCACTTTATGCCAAAACAGTGAAAAAACATCTGTTATATCACATTTTTATTAATTACTTTTATTCACTTAGTGGATAAACTCACATTAACTTAAATTTCAATATCAATATTTCATCAATATTGATATTATTAATTAAACTATTCGCATCTAATGCCACAAATATCTGTTTATTAATGAATGAATATCGTTCAAGAATAACCAGTTAATTAAGTTAAATACGTAAAAAAGCATTTTTCAACATGTAATAACATAATCGAGACAAATATGAATAAGGGAAAATCGTTATCCAATTTGATTTCACTATCTCCACTTATGAAAAATGCGGTATATACACATAAGCCTCTGACAAAAACCACCAGAGGCTTAGAATTTTTTTAAACATCCTTTCTCTCCGCCGTCTAATACATTATTTTTGCTAGTTACCCGGCTACTTCTTGCATAGATTGAGAGAGGCTTCTGGATTCAGCCAATAGTCATCCCCGAAGATACTTTCAATGTACTGCCCGACAAACGACCAAATGGATTCATACCAAAGTACTGAATCACCAGCTTTTTCAGTCGTGAGATCCGCATCGAGGAGATACCATCCCCTGATAATTTGCTTGAAATAGCCTTTCTTGACGAGAAGAGTACGTTGCTTATCCGTGATTGATTTGGAACTGAGCACATTGCCCACAGCTGCATCACTCGCCGCTTTCAGGGCTTCTGCTAACCTTTCGTTTCCAGTTTTTGCCATATTTCCCCCGTCAGATACTCAATAATTAGTTTTTATGAGAATGCAAAATTAGTTTTTACGCGATTACATTTATAGCTTTTACGAGCTTGCATTTCTATCTGTTGTGCCAACCTCAAGTAAACAAAGAGTTTATTGAGTACACGGGTCACCGAACTGATGAAAGCATCCCCAGGAGCATAGATAACTCTGTGACTGGGGTAAGTGAACGCAGCCAACCAAGCAGCAACTTGAAGGATGAAGGGTATAGATAAGAAATCGGGAACTATGTTGCCATACCATATCAATCCGTAAGCTGATTAATATCTATCCTGAACGAAATCAACGAATAATTTTGAATATTACGAATACGGGCACAAATAAATTATCGCGGTTTAATTTCTACCAAATCAAATATTAATTAAGGAAAAAATTAATCCGGTTCAAATATACCACCATCTTATTATCAATAATTCCGTAACATAATAATAAAATAATTTTAATATCATTTTTGATTTTGAAACAAAATTACCCATATTTAGCAACAAAATACTCTTTATGATAATATGGATAATAATAACCTCAGGTAGTTTATAACTCATCAATGCAGTGGGTTCTCCTCGATACCCAGGAATGTTTTGAATGAAAAACGAGCCGGGCTATGAAAACAATTTCGCCTTATTCATCAAGGTGTTATTGCATCAGAAGTAAAGCAATGTCGTCATTCAAAAAATAAAGGAGAAGACCGATGCAGGTCAGCAGAAGAAGTTTCTTCAAGATCTGTGCAGGTGGTATGGCGGGAACAACAGCCGCCGCGCTGGGATTTGCTCCATCCATTGCGCTGGCTGAAACTCGCCAGTACAAGCTACTGCGCTCACGTGAAATTCGTAATAACTGCACTTATTGCTCTGTTGGCTGTGGCATTCTGATGTACAGCCTGGGTGATGGTGCGAAAAACGCCAAAGAAAGCATTTTTCACATCGAAGGTGATCCGGATCACCCAGTCAGCCGTGGCTCTCTGTGTCCGAAAGGTGCCGGAGTGCTTGACTATATTCGCAGTAAAAACCGCCTGCAATACCCCGAATACCGGGCTCCGGGTTCTGATAAATGGCAACGTATCAGTTGGCATGAAGCCATTGAACGGATTGCTCGTTTGATTAAAGATGACCGTGACGCCAATTTTATTGAGAAAAACGAAAATAATGTCACCGTCAACCGCTGGCTGACAACCGGTATGCTCTGCTCCTCTGCCGCCAGCAATGAAACCGGTATCCTCGATCAGAAATTCACCCGCGCAATGGGCATGATCGCTATTGATTGTCAGGCGCGTCTTTGCCACGGCCCAACAGTATCTGCGCTGGCGCCAACGTTTGGCCGTGGTGCCATGACCAATAACTGGGTTGATATTAAAAACGCTAACGTTGTCCTGATCATGGGCGGAAACGCAGCTGAAGCGCATCCAGTCGGGTTCAAGTGGGTTATTGAAGCCAAAATTAAAAACAACGCCCAAGTGATTGTGGTTGATCCACGTTTCAATCGCAGTGCTGCGGTAGCGGATTTCTACGCGCCAATTCGTGCCGGTTCAGATACCGCTTTCTTACTGGGCGTGATCCGCTATTTGATAGAGAATAATGCTATCCAATCTGAGTATGTTAAAGCTTACACCAACGCCAGTTTAATCATTCATCAAGATTATCAATTCGAAGATGGCCTATTCAGTGGCTTTGATCAAACCACCAAAAGCTACGACAAATCCTCATGGCATTACGAAACCGATGAGCAAGGCTATGCAAAACGAGATGACACACTATCTCATCCACGTTGTGTATGGAACTTACTAAAAAATCACGTTGAACGTTATACTCCAGAACAGGTTTCCAGCCTGTGTGGGACTTCAAAAGAAGATTTCCTCTACATCTGTTCCCAACTGGCAAGTACCGCAGTCACCAACCGCACCGCAACCATTCTCTACGCACTTGGTTGGACTCACCATACTGGCGGCGCTCAAATTATCCGCGCGGCTGCTATGGTACAACTACTGTTAGGTAACGTAGGAATGCCGGGCGGCGGTGTAAATGCATTACGTGGTCACTCCAATATTCAGGGCTACAGTGACCTCGGTTTACTGTCTCTTAACTTACCCGGCTATCTGCCTTTACCAAGTGAAAAACAGGAGAATCTCACAACCTATCTGGCACAAACAACGCCGAAAACCATCGTGCCAAATCAAGTTAATTACTGGAAAAATACGCCGAATTTCTTTATCAGTTTATTGAAAAGCTTCTGGGGGGAGCACGCCACAGCAGAAAATGACTGGGGTTATGACTGGCTCCCAAAATGGGACAGAAGCTACGATATCATGACACAAGCTGAGTTGATGGCTCAGGGTAAAATGAATGGCTACATTGTCCAAGGTTTTAACCCTCTAGCGGCATTCCCAGATAAAAACAAGTCCAGTAAGGCACTATCAAAACTGAAATATCTGGTCGTGATCGATCCGTTGGTCACAGAGTCATCTAACTTCTGGCAAAATCACGGCGAGATGAATGATGTCAATCCAACTGATATTCAGACCGAAGTTTTCCGTCTGCCCTCCTCCTGTTTTGCAGAAGAAAACGGATCAATTGCTAACTCAGGTCGCTGGCTACAATGGCACTGGGCCGGCGCACAACCACCGGGAGAAGCGCTGCACGACGGTAAAATTCTTGGCAAGTTGTTGCTACGTCTGCGTGAACTCTACCGAGCAGAAGGTGGCGCTTACCCTGAACCGATCATGAATCTGTCATGGGATTATCAAGATCCTGAAGATCCAAAACCAGAAGAAGTTGCCCGTGAAGCCAATGGTAAAGCCTTAGCAGATATTAAAGATGAAAACGGCAATATCATGCTGAAAAAAGGCCAGCAACTTTCCAGTTTCTCTCAACTAAAAAATGATGGCACCACCGCCAGTTTCTGCTGGGTCTACACCGGTTGCTGGACCGAAGAAGGCAACCAAATGGCACGCCGCGATAATTCAGATCCCTCTGGACTGGGTTGTACTCCGGGTTGGGCCTGGGCATGGCCGCAAAACCGCAGAGTGCTCTACAATCGTGCATCGGTTGATCCACAGGGCAAACCGTGGGACCCAAATCGTCAGTTAATCAAATGGGATGGTAATAAATGGGATGGCTTTGACATTGTTGATTACAGCAATGCCGCACCGGGAACCCATGTCGGACCGTTTATTATGCAGCCAGAAGGGGTCGCTCGCTTATTCTCCATTGATAAAATGGCTGATGGCCCTTTTCCTGAACATTACGAACCCATTGAATCACCTATCGGCACAAATCCACTTCATCCAAATGTTATCTCTAACCCGGTTGCGCGGATCTTTCATTCTGATGTCGCTTATATGGGAGAAGCCAATGAATTTCCTTATGTTGCAACCACTTACTCCATTACCGAATTGTTCCGTCACTGGACAAAACATGCCCAGCTTAATGCCGTAGTTCAGCCCGAACAGTTTATTGAAATCGGTGAAAAGCTGGCGGCAGAAAAAGGCATTATTCAGGGGGATGAAGTCAAAGTGTCTTCCAAACGCGGTTTTATCAAAGCTAAAGCCGTTGTTACCAAACGAATCCAGCAACTGACTATTAATGGTCAGCCAGTTGAAACCATTGGTATTCCTTGCCACTGGGGTTTTGCCGGGGCAACCCGCAAAGGTTTTCTAGCCAATACGCTTACACCTTCCGTGGGTGATGCCAATGCACATACACCGGAATACAAAGCGTTTTTAGTGAATGTGGAAAAGGTATAACAGGAGCGAAAATTAACCATGCAATCTCAAGACATTATTCGTAAATCCGCCACCCATTCCTTCACTCCAGCCCCTCGTGTCCGCGATCATCAGGAACAAGTGGCAAAACTGATCGATGTCACCACCTGCATTGGCTGTAAAGCCTGTCAGGTGGCCTGTTCAGAATGGAACGATATCCGTGATGAAGTGGGTTTTAACGTCGGTGTTTATGATAATCCTACCGATCTGACGGCTAAATCCTGGACCGTGATGCGCTTCTCTGAAGTGGAAGAACACGGCAAACTGGAGTGGTTGATCCGTAAAGATGGCTGTATGCACTGCGCTGATCCGGGTTGTTTAAAAGCCTGCCCGTCAGAAGGTGCCATTATTCAATATGCTAACGGCATTGTGGACTTCCAATCAGAACACTGTATTGGCTGTGGTTATTGTATCGCAGGCTGTCCGTTCAACGTGCCGCGAATCAATAAAGAGGATAACCGAGCATACAAATGTACCTTATGTGTTGACCGGGTCGGTGTTGGTCAGGAACCCGCCTGTGTGAAAACCTGCCCAACTGGGGCCATCCATTTCGGCACCAAAGAAATGATGAAAGATCTGGCATCCGAACGGGTCACTGAATTGAAAAGTCGTGGTTATCAGAATGCCGGTTTATACGATCCTGCTGGCGTTGGAGGAACTCATGTGATGTATGTTTTACATCACGCAGATAAGCCACAGCTTTATCATGGCCTGCCTGATAATCCAACCATCAGCCCAACCGTGACTTTCTGGAAAGGCATCTGGAAACCACTGGCCGCCGTGGGTTTTGCCGCCACCTTCGCCGCTAGCATTTTCCACTATGTTGGTATTGGCCCAAACCGCACCAGCGAAGAAGACGAAGAACGTGCTCGTCAGGATGATGAAGCGCCTGAGAAATCCACTCATGGGGAGGAACAGAGATGAAAAAGAGGCAGAATGTTATTCTCCGCCACTCACCCATTGAGCGAGTAAATCACTGGGCGGTAGTGCTCTGTTTTCTATTTACTGGGATCAGTGGGTTAGGATTCTTTTTCCCATCTTTTAACTGGTTGATGAATATCTTCGGTTCGCCCCAGTTAGCTCGGATACTGCATCCATTCATCGGATCAGTCATGTTTTTCTTATTTACTTTTATGTTTTTCAGATATTTCAAACATAACTTTATCGACAAAGAGGATATTGTTTGGCTAAAAAACATTCACAAAATCATCAGGAATGAGGAAGCTGGCGATATCGGTCAGTACAATCTGGGTCAGAAAGGGATCTACTGGTCTATCAGCATCTGCCTGATCTTACTGGCAATCAGTGGTGTGATCATCTGGCGTCCCTATTTTGCTGATTTCTTCTCTATCCCGCTGATCCGGCTTGCGCTTCTGATCCATTCTCTGGCTGGCGTTGGCCTGATCCTGCTTATTCTGATACATGCCTATGCCGCGTTTTGGGTGAAAGGCTCTATCAGGGCAATGGTTGAAGGCTGGGTAACTCGCGGCTGGGCGAAAAAACATCATCCTCGCTGGTACAGAGAAATTCGTCAGAAAGAGCAACAGGAAGAGAAAAATCCTTAACGCATTTTTCTGCTGAATTTACATGAACCATGCTATTTGAATAACCAATAGCGATATTCCGGCATGGTTCTTTTATCTGCAAAGTTGACATCCGCTGAAGGACGGGGTTTTACGGCTCATTGGATAAAGGTAGTGAAAAGCTTCGATATTTTACATTTAATCAATATAAATAATTATTTTATTCTGTTATATTCCTGTCTCGCCTATTTAACGTAATAACTTCACCATTATTCTTTTACAATTACTTGTTTTTTTCACTTAAATTTTCCTTTTCGCTGTCTATCAGACAATGAAAAGAAATGAAAATCAATTAATTACAATACTTCACTATGCAATATATGCTATTAAAAAACGATTTCTATTTTTCGCACATAGCTGGTCAATTACTCTGTAAAGGTAAAATGATTTCCATCTATCTTCTTAACAATGCTAAATAAGAAAGAGATTTATCTGCATAGTGAACTACCATCCAGATATAATGAAAAACCTGCAAAAAATAAGGTTGCTGCATCACATCATGCAGCATCTCTTCCCCATAACACCTACATTTTTAACGGAAATAATAAGCGAGAGCCATTATGGAAACGGCAAAAAATAATCATGCCATTATCTCAGATTCCCCCGCAGCAAAACGGGCAAACATGACCGAAAGTGAATGGCGAACAGCCATCAAGTTCGACAATATTGATGTTGGCTGGGTCATCATGAGCATCGGCATGGCAATTGGTGCAGGTATTGTATTCCTGCCGGTTCAAGTCGGCTTGATGGGATTATGGGTTTTCCTGCTGTCATCAGTGATTGGTTATCCGGCAATGTATCTGTTCCAACGACTGTTTATCAATACGTTGGCGGAATCCCCTGAATGTAAAGATTACCCCAGCGTTATCAGTGGTTATCTCGGTAAAAACTGGGGTATTCTGCTAGGTGCACTCTACTTCGTGATGCTGGTGATTTGGATGTTTGTTTACTCAACAGCCATCACCAATGACAGCGCTTCCTATTTGCAGACTTTTGGTGTCACGGAAGGTCTGTTGTCTGACAATCCACTCTACGGGCTGGTATTGATTTGTATTCTGGTAGCCCTCTCATCCCTTGGGGAACGGCTGCTGTTCAAATTATCCAGCGTTATGGTGCTGTCTAAACTGTTTGTTGTCGCAGCATTAGGCTTATCCATGATCGGTATGTGGCACTTATATAATGTCGGCGCACTGCCTCCACTAGGAACGCTGATAAAACAGGCAATCATTACACTGCCATTTACCCTGACTTCTATTCTGTTTATTCAGACCTTAAGCCCAATGGTTATCTCTTACCGCCATCACGAGAAAAATCATGAAGTCGCCCGTTACAAGGCATTAAGAGCGATGAATATCGCCTTTGGTGTCCTGTTCTGTACGGTCTTCTTCTATGCAGTTTCATTCACCTTAGCAATGGGACATGATGAAGCCGTTCAAGCTTATGAGCAAAATATCTCCGCTCTGGCGATTGCCGCAAAATTCTTACCCGGTGGCTGGGTAACGGTTATCAGTGTCTTACTGAATATCTTTGCTGTCATGACCGCTTTCTTTGGTGTCTACTTGGGTTTCCGCGAAGCGACCCAAGGCATCGTTATGAATATTCTGGCGCGTATCATGCCAACAGAAAAAATCAATGAAAACTGGGTACAAAAAGGCATCATGGTTTTCGCTATTCTGCTGGCCTGGGGAGCGATCATCCTCAATGCACCGGTACTGAGTTTCACTTCCATCTGTAGCCCAATTTTCGGTATGGTCGGTTGTTTAATCCCAGCTTATTTGGTCTACAAAGTGCCAATGTTGCATAAATATAAAGGCGTTTCTCTGATCCTGATTATTTTCACTGGATTTTTATTATGTATCTCACCATTACTGGCATTTTCCTAAATTGAAATAAAGGCAAAACGCAGTCTGATAACAGGCTGCGCTTTCTAAATTGGTTTGATTACGATTAGAGTCACGAAGTGCGAAGGTAGGGGAGGATGTCAAAGGGATATACCGTGTTATGTACATCGATAAGTTTGAGGAAGCTGTTTGTGTTCTTCACTGTTTTGTGAAGAAAACTCAAACAACACGCCATCAAGATATTGAACTAGCAAAAAATCAACTCAATGCATTAATAAAGGAGTGTAATCAATGAATAAGCAATATACCAGTATGTGGGATGCACTCGAAGATACGCAACAACTAGCTGAAAATATGAAAGTTCGCTCACAGTTGGCGAGAGAATTATCTGCTCACATCAAGAAAAAGGGATTGAATCAAACAGAAGCAGCAAAACTGTTAAATGTCACTTAACCTCGCGTTTCAGATCTAATTAACGGCAAAATTAATTTATTTAGCATTGATACATTGATCAATATGATTGTCACAATGGGTTTACACATATCAAACATTGAAATTTCAGAATAAATTGCAGCTTATTAAGAAAAAAAGATCCAATAACACCGTTCAAAATTATTATCCAAAAAACCGTCTGATGCAATTCTTTAACCCTTAAATATTGAGCCAACGGGCAAACAACTATGAGTTTATTCGGAAAACAAGAAACAGTTGAATTCAAGTTTATTAGCGGACACAATGTGCCCACAACATAACAGGAGGATATTATGCAAACAAGTATTAAGACACGAATCTCCGAAGAATTGAAAAGCAATGCTACGACTGTCCTGCATGATTGTGGCCTCACTGTCAGCAGTGCCATCCGTCTATTCTTAGAGCAAGTTGTACAATATCAAGGATTACCCTTTGAAATTAAACGACATCCTTCTGCTAAAACGCTGACAGCCTTACTAGAAGCCAAGGAACTGGAGGTAAAAGCAGAACATCGTTATCACTCCATAGAATCTATGCTCAAAGGACTGAATGATAAGCAATAAGCGAAATAAATTACCCCGTCGGGTAGAATATACACCCAATAGATTTCAAGTTGCAGGGCGGCGGCAAGTGAACGCAGCCAACAAAGCAGCAGCTTGAAAGATGAAGGGTATAAATATGCTCTTCAATAATATAGGTCAATACCTAGAACCTAGTTCATAAAGATAAGATTAACAGATAAAAACGAACTATTTATTTCTAGAGATGGCATCACTAATTAATAAAAAAATATGAAAGTGACCGTTCCATCGGTCACGCAACTCAATCATAAACCCGTTTATACATCCTCCTATTTAAGCTGTTATCAATTAACAACCAAATTTACCCAATGTTGCTTCCGCAATCGGGATATATTGGTCTGTTAATTTATTAATATTAATCTTGGTTACAGGGGAACAACAATCAAGGAAAAACCAGTTTATCGGTGTATCCAATATTGAAGCTATCTGCACCAAGTGGGATAAATTAATTCGGTTTATCCCCCTCTCATAACGTGAAAGTTGTTGTTGGCTAATACCGATTTGTCCTGCCAATTTTACTGCGGTCATACCTAATTCTTTCCTTCTTTTCTGAATACGCTTCCCTACTAATAGATGATCTTGTTTCATTTTCAACCCAGCCTTTAACTTAAAAAAACACCCCATTTATGGCATTGCCAAAATAATTGCTCCTGATCCTGAGAATGGTCCGGCTTCCACTCTGCCGTTTTTCTGTAAAATCGATTTCACGGTAACGGGTACAGTTCCTCCAGCCGGTACAAAAATAGGGACGCCTTGTTCGCCTTTCCGGTCATTTAATAATAATTGAGCTTTCAAGCTCCCATCACCTCTCAAAGGTACAACGCCCCGATCTGGCCCAGTCGCGGTCACGACAATATTCATATCCCGATTACAAGTGACATTGATATTTTCAGATCGGGTTGCACCTTCCAATTTTGCTTCATCAATGTTGCCGTAGTTAAGTTCAACTGATCCTTCGCTGACCTGACAAAAACCAATCGGCGGGGGCGCAACACCACATAAAGAGCCAGGCAACAGCCTTCCCCTAAAACCATTACGATCTGTTTCATAAAATAGCCCGACACATTCCTGGTGAGACTGAATCGCCGGACCAACATGTTTTGCAATCCCAGTGATCGGAAAACTTGTTTGTTTCAATATCACCTGCTGGACTTGTTTCATTGTCCGGTATCTTTCTACTCGAATATTGAATAGTCTAAATGGCTGCCCTGAATAACCATTTACACTATGACGATGGTTAACAGATATCCAACAGGCAGCATAGCCATAACAAGGATTCGGCGTAAAATCGTCTTCTTCATCCCAGCGTTCAATGACAAAGGTATAATATGCATTCGTCGGAATACCTTCAGATTTAGTGATATACGAAAATATTGACGCCACAGCCTCTGATGAGAACAGCGATAAAAGCACCAAACAAACAGGGAATAACTTTTTCATTTAAGTTACCTAATAATAGTGCAATTAGTCATAATCCAGATTAAACGTTGCAACAGCATGAAATGCACCACGTTTAATCGTCTGGTTGGCGATTGCAGTCGGTTCAGCCTGTACATACGCTCTCAATATAATCAAGGTGTTACCCTCTTTTAGCGGATATGTGTCCCCTTCTTTATTCAGCGGCAACCGTTTGCCTTCAGCTGTTTCCATACCAATAGCAATCCCGGAAGCCTGACTACCCGCTCCTAACGCTAATAAACCCGGCAACTGTGTATTCTCTGTGCCACTGAATGTCAGCTTAATAGATTTCCCTACGCTGATATCGCATCCAAATAGCCTTAGCTGAAAAGGCTCGCTATTAGTCCGGCCATGCTGGTACAAGTATTTTTCGGCAATGGTTCCAAAATCGAGTTTGATGTCTTCATCACCCGCTTGAATCGTGCATGGCTCTTCAACTAATGCACCATAAAAACGCATATTATCCGCCGCCTGTACCGCCTGATTGCAGTAGACCGTGGTAGCAATAACCATAAAACCAACGCGCAACACGAATAACTTAAAATATTTCATTGGCTTTCCTTTCACTGGTATTCCGCCAGTAATGTCGCCGTTACTTCAAACGCCCCTTCCGGCAATGCACTTCCCGGTTTTTTCACAGGTACAGCCTGTATTACCGGCTGTTTCTGTGATGTCACTGGAATACGCTTGTTAAGCGTGAATGCTTTGCCATCCAGAGTCAGACGGATGCCCAAATTAGTGATATTGGTTTTCAAGGCGGCATCATCAAATGAGGTTTGTGGTCCAATCACTGTCAACCCTAAACTCCAGCCAAAGGTATTAGGCACACAGACCAATTGATAATTCACTGGCTGGGTATAATTCACCCCATCCACCTTATGTATTCCAACATTGTGACCAAAATAAACATCAATCATATTGCCGTCATTAATAACGCAAGGGGGTGGTTCAAGTAATGTGCCATGAAACCACATATTATCTGTTGCCTGCCCCGGCATTACACTGATCAAACCTAGGCAAACAGTCCAAAAAGCACGATAAATCAAGTGATTCATCCGTATCTCCTGTTCACTGGTACTCAACCATCATCGTGGCTCCAGCGCCAAAACTGCCGCCTTTCAATACCGCAGTCATCTCTTTTACTGGCACCGCATGGAGTTCAGGAAAATTGGGATAAGTAAATTTCATCCAATCATTCACAGGTAATTTCCGTCCGTTATGAATAACAGCAACCCCAAGCCCAGCCTGATTAGTTTTTAGTGCGGTCCGATCAAAACTGGCAGTGTTGCCCGATATCATCATTTTCATGGCATTGGCCGGCATCTTTTCGCACGTCACCGTGTATTTAACTGGCTTCATGTAATTGACCCCATCAATCTGGGTAATCATCACTTCACCAAAATCCACATCAATGGTATTACCATTATTTATCTCACAAGGTGGCGGAGCGATAACAACCCCATAAATGTTGACCGGCGTTTTACCTGAAGGATCATTCATCGGTATTGCCGCTACATTTATCCTTTTTGTCGGTAAATCAGCCTGAGCACTGACACTTAACAAACCACCAAGCAGTAATATGCTCAGTTTTTTATGTCGGTAATACGGTCTTTTTATTCGCGGAAACCTAATCATAATTCACCCTGAAATCAACAACTGCCCGGTATTGTCCGATTCCCAGTGCTCTCGGCGTCCGTACCGGCGTCACGTAATATTCCAGACTATCCTGTCCCGCTGCGACAAAACGCGGGCGCCCCCGTTCCCCCAACCGGATATCATTATTCTCACTATCCGTTATCTGTAACCCCAGCCCGGAAATCCCCATCACTCGCACCAGATGAGGATAATCCCGATCCGCTGGTGCCACAAAACTCACCGTCACCACCGGCTGCAAATGACTCCACGTCAGATTACCGGTCCGTGTATCACGCACGGCTCCTTTGGTCTGCAAACAGTCACGGAACTTCAATGTAAATGGTATCGATGTGCCTTTATCCCCTGGTCGGCGTAAATCACTATTCGGCGTCATCCCCAGATTCACTTCCTGCCATTCAGAGGTCATCTCGAGATGACATGCTGCCTCAGTCAGCATACCAAACACATGTAATTCACCATGGTGACCATTTAGATCCACTGCCCGCTTATCCACCGCTTGACTCACCGTCACGGGTATCAGCAGAATTGCCAACGCCAGCACACAGCCAGTCCGTGTTATGTTCATGGTCCCTCCCCGCTTCGCCCATCACGACGAACGCTTAGCCACCTGACAATGGTCCCCGGCACAACTAAAAGTCAGTTGTGGTCGGCCTCCATAATCATTGATATACGTTAACACTGGCGCACTCCCCAGTACCCTCGCACTACCGCTCAACACCGCACTGCTTTTGGGGGCCACCATCAACGGCTGAAAACCTGTCACGGTCTGTCCCTTAAGTTGGTTCGACGCATCCACTACGGTAATGTAATACGGTGTCGGGTTATTTACCTGATACTGGTCACCCTGCCGCGTTAGTGTCATTTTCTCCTGCCATGGGTTATCCAGAACGACGCGGCTAGCAAAAATCGCTTTTGGTCGGTAGAACAGTTTTATCCGGGTTTGCAACGCAATCTGTAATGTGTTCGGTTTCTTGCTACGTGGCGGAATCTCACGCAGATTAAAATAAAACAGACTCTCCCGATCCTGTGGTAACTGTACGGTTGTTGGCAATGACTGTATTTTCACCTGGCTCCTCGCTCCCGGCTCCACCCGCTGTACTGGCGGTGTCACCACTAACGGACCATTGATTTTGTTGCCCTGTTCATCCTCTATCCAACCCTGAGCCAAATACGGCAACTCTTTGTTCTGGTTGCTAATGTCCATACTGGTGGATTTGTCCTCACCATTGAACACTATCCTAGTACGATCCAGCGCAATGGCTGCCATTGCTTCACTGATCACTGATAGACTCAGGACCGCGATCGTTGCTGCATTTATCATGTTCTTCAATTTCATGCTCAAGTACTCATTCTCAAAATATGTCATTTCAGAATTAGTTAAGGGTCGCCGCCATCAGCTCTGGTGACGACGACACGGTATTCGTACTGTAGTCGTTATTACCGCTGGTCAATTGACACAGCAACAACAACGAAGCCATTTCTTCTACCGCCGGTAACTTGGGTGGCAACTCAATCACACATTGCAACTCACCATCCCAGCGCACATCCAGCTTCTCACCCGGATTTATCCCACTCAGGTAAGTACTCCCGCCATCATTGACGATACCAATTTCCCGTTTATCCTTATTCAGCACTGTTGCACCAAACGGTGGCGTATTCCCATCTGACAGACGGATCAATCCCATTGCCTTCTCCCCAGATATCACCTGGAATTTACGGTAGCCAATTGCGCCTTCCGTCAGTGTTGCCTGTTGTACTGAACGTATTGCCTCCACATTGTCGGGCAGTTTGTTCAAATCAATGCTCGCACTGTTGCGGTAGTAGTTATTCACATCAGGGATCACCGCCTTACCGAACATATTGGTATGGGCTATCGCGCCAAAACCTTTCACCGGTACGCCCCCCACACCCTCAGTATCCACCATTAAGCGAGTCGTCCCCGGCATATTGATGCGGTGCAGTGCCGCTCCTTCCGTTGTGGCGGTCACTCCTCCCTGAACAGAAAGTGCTGCCGTGGTGTAATGTCCATCCTGATAACTCGCACTTGTCGTCAATTGGGCGTGGTCACCGTAATGAGTGACGTAACCGTTAGCCACCGCCTTGCCGTCAATACTGGTACCTGCCGCTAAACGATAGTTATTGTTCTCATTAATCCGCCCGTAATAACCAACAGTGTTGGAATTACCTCTCCGATTAACCATTGCGTTATAGCTGATAGTTCCTGAATGTCCCCACGGCAAGGACAACGTCAAATACATGCCATCGTCATTCTTACCTTCATATTTATTACGATAAGCAGACAGATTCAGGTTAATATTCTTAAAGGTTCCAATAGCAAAATAGCGCGATACAGATAAGTTATAGCGATCATTATTCGGCCGATTCCAGTAAGTCTGATGGCTGTAGTTCAGGTAGGTGCTGATATCCAAAGCTGTGAACTGTTTATTCAGCATGATGCTATAGAGCTCTTTTCCACTCTCCGCATCACCATCGTGATAACGGCGATCCATATATTGACTCATGCTCATGAAATCACGCTCCGAGAAGCGATAACCAGCAAAAGTCACCTGGCTGTCGTACTCCTCAAAACGTTTGGAATAACTCAGGCGATAAGACCCTCCTATCAGAGTTTGATCCTCATCCGGTAAATGAGCGCGGGATTGCGTGACGTCAAAGGAAAGTGCACCAAAGGCCATCAGATCACGCCCTAGCCCCAACGACAATGCGTTATAATCTCCAGCCCCCAATATCCCGCCATACAGTGACCAACCATTGTTTATCCCCCAGGAAAATTCCCCGACACCAAAACCCTGGCCCTCACTATGGTGCTTCCAATTGGTCGGCTTACCCGCTGCCAGTTTGTACTGCACCCGGCCCGGACGAGTCAGATAAGGAATATTTGCCGTATCAATCTGAAATTCCTGTACACCGCCATCCTGCTCTTCCACTCGCACATCCAGTTTGCCACTGACCGCATTATTGATATCCTGAATACGGAATGGACCCGGCGCAACCTGAGTCTCATACAGCACCCGCCCTTGTTGACGAATAGTTACTTTGGCATTCGTCTTCGCCACACCTGTCACCTCCGGTGCATAACCCCGTAGGTTCGGTGGCAACATATTGTCATCAGTGACTAAACTCACCCCGGTAAAACGGAAGCTGTCAAAAATACCTGAATTGAGATAATCCTCACCCAGCGTCAGCTTGGCCTGCAAATGGGGTATTGCCCGGTACATGTAGTAACGGCTCCAGTCCCAATTCTTCTCTGTGCTACCTGCCCGGCCAGTGACGTGGTTATATTGTGCCTGCCAGTCTGCCCGCAAACGCCATGCCCCAAGGTTTATTCCAGTTGTACCATTGGCGCTAACATTCTGATTTTTGTTTCCCTTAGCCAGTTTGGATACTTGAGCGTTGACGTTGTAATCAAACAACATCCCCAATATTCCCTCATCCCAACGTGACGGCGGGTCCCAATCTGACGAGCTGTATTCAAGATAAGCCTGCGGTACGCTCAGATATAACGTATCGCTGCCCAAGTCTCCACGCGCCATCATGCCGGGTAGCGTTTTAATCTCCAGGCATTGATTGTTATTCCACCAAGTAATCTTTGATTCCCACTCCGCTTTCAACCCCAGTTGTTTCACCAAATCAGGCGATAGACATGCCACACTCTCTCTCAGATCATCTGGTGGTGCCATAAAAGTCACCGGCATCTCCGACAGTTCACTTTTATTCAGACGTACCATCATCTGGTAATCCCCTGGCATGATGTAACCAGCACGGGAAAATTCTTTTAAATCAATTCGCGAACGATCCTGAACATCTAATACATCCGTATTAAATTCAATTTCTTCTTCCGCATACGCAACATGCGTACCCATCAGAGCGAACAATACCAAAACAGTAAGAGATTTCAGTACACACCGAACCGAGACCACCTTGTCATATTCAGCGGTCAAACCCAAAAACAAAGCCATAACATTCTCTGATCGGTGATTAGTAATAATCCAGTCTGAACCGAACGGTGGTTCGATACTGCCCCGCCTGCAATAACTGGTGATTACCCACCAAACGCATCGCGTAATTAAGAGTCATGTGCCCTTCCTGTAAAACTCCAACCGGTAGTGGAGTTCCGGGATAAGCCTGATTGCCCTGTATATCCGTAATTTGCAACGCTACACCTTGTGTCACACCGTATAACCGGAAATTGTTGCCATCCGGCACACCATCAAACGTCACCTGAAAGTGGCGCCAATCTGGTTTATCCGATGTAGCAGAAGTGAATACACAGTTAATCAGGCGGATGGAAAAGGGACGCTCCGGCCCCTGTCCATCACGTATCACCCGACTTACAGGAATAGTGGCCAACTCAATCGTCTGGTCACGACTACCTGCATCAATCGCACAGGCCGTATCAATGATGGCTCCTTGCATGCTAACGCGGCCATACCCTTGCGTTCCTTGTAGAACAGTCACTTCAGCTGCACCAACAATGCAAGAAAACATTAGCAAGCAGGGCACCACAACGACGGCAACATATTGGTTCATGATATTTCTCCAGCTAAACTCAATACCTTTGATTAGGAAACGCTTATTCCCTGTAAGCGTTTCCATGCATGAAAGAGTTATTGATAAGTCAGTTGGAAATTGGCAATGCCAGTGAATTCACCGGGAACTACTGCATCAGGTGAGGTATCTCCCTGAAGATAAGCAGCAAAGTTGAGATCATTATTACCATCGTACAGCGCTATAGCTGGCGAAGGTGTGCCCAGTTTAATCTTATTCCCGCCTGCATCAGTGATCGCAATACCTGCACCTTTAGCAGTCCCTTCGATACCCAACAGGCCATCACCACCAGCTATACGGGATTTAGCACCAACAAATGTCGTTGTTACTGTACTTATGGTATCGGTAGTACAGTTTTCTAAAGAAATTTTGAACGACTTAGAGGAAGAACGGCCACCGCCTTTCAAAGCTGCGTTGGAAATAGCGCCCATTGGTACAACCTGATCAACCGTTTCCGGTGTGATAGAACAAGGTGCATCAATGATAGAACCCGTAAAAGTCACAGTTCCATGACCTTGACTAGGATTAGCTGCATTAACAGAACCCGCAGCTAAAACCACACCCAATCCCAGAGCCATAACCAATTTATTCAATTTCATGTAAGTTAATTCCTTGAATTTAAGGATAAAACACCTATAACCATAAAAAAATAGCAGTGCAGGATTTCAATTCCATGCACTCGATATCCAGCGCAAAATAGGGTTTCAAAATCTCTGATTAATATTTTTTAAAACCAAACAAAATGCACCAAACTGTTATATTTGGTTAAAAATACTAAACATTAATAATAATTAAAAATAATTATCCAAAATTTAATTAAACTTTGAATTTATAATCTGAGTCATTAACTAATACCTGATTGAATTTAGATGAACCAACTATTTTTTTACAATCAATAAATCATAAAACATGAAAAATAGTAAAAAATACTGAAAAAACTCTCTATATTATAAATAGTTAAATATTGGCAATCTGGCATTACACAAAATTTGACTTAAGAGGTGGTTTTGTAGGAACATATTTACAGTTTGGTGCATTCTGTTTAGTTTCTTTTTATTACCTAATAATTTCCAAATATATAATTACAAAGCTTACAAGCTGATATTTTCTATTAAAAAATGACTATTTATGACTATCTAAAAACGGTATTTATAGATTTTGTCCAAAATAAATAGAATTACCAGCCAATAATTTTATAAAAGTTCTATCAACTGATATATTCCGGTAGATTAATATTATTTTCTACCCATAACTATTTGCTCAAATTTCACAGGAACTATTTTCATGAAGAAGCGTAAATTCTTAACCAGACATGAAATTGATGCGATTTTAGAAAAAGCACGTCAGGGTCGTCATGCTGAACGGGATTACTGCATGTTACTCATGTGCTTCATTCATGGGTTTAGAGTCAGTGAGCTATGCAATCTAACACTATCCGATCTTGATCTTAGCTCGGAAATTATTCATGTCAGGCGATTAAAAGGGGGATTATCAACAATACACCCATTAGTACCAGAAGAGCTTAATGCATTAAATCAATGGCTTAACATCAGAAAGAGCTGGCGAGAATCAAATACATCGTGGGTCTTTTTATCACAAAAATCAGGCGCTATTTCACGCCAACAAGTTTATGGTTTATTAAAGCGCTATGGCAGGCAAGCATTAATCAGTATTTCACCTCATCCACATATGTTAAGACATGCCTGCGGTTATGCTCTCGCTGATCTGGGAAGGGATACACGCCTTATTCAAGATTATCTCGGTCACCGCAATATATCCCATACCGTTATTTATACAGCAAGCAATGTAAAACGATTTTCCAGAATATGGGAAGTTCCTGCAAAAGGGCTACTCGATTAAAATATCTAATTTTGATAAAAGACATTGTAATACTAGCGGTTATTTATTTTAAAATCCAAAAATATCATTTGATTATTAAAAATCCTCGTCCATATATTGATGAGGATTTTTCCATTCTCCAATATAATTATTAACATTATTAAGCACTATTTCTTATAAAGAATTTTAGAATAAATTTTTTAGAAATTAACAGATGATGTTATTATATAAAAATGTATATTTAACATATATGCCCAATAGATTTAAAATTGCAGCGCGGCGGCAAGTGAACGCATCCCCAGGAGCATAGATAACGATGTGACTGGGGTAAGTGAAAACAACCAACAAAGCAGCAACTTGAAAGATGACGGGTATATAATTAAATTAATAATCAATCTACATTCTCTCAGGATGTGGATAGATCGCTGGTTACAATAAGGACAATCACCACAAGCAACTAAAGGAAATGCATATTTTCTCGCCATGAGTATGGATATTGGCTAATTACTGAGATAACAAGAAAAAACAGCACAAATGGATTAGCGATTAAAAAACATGAGAATGATAAGGGAATTTACTCTCCCTGATTTTTCCTCAGGGAGAGGATGCTCTTATTCCATTCAATTTCACCGAGCAGTCAAATAATTAATGATAAAACTATCACTATCATGACTATTAAAAATTATTTATAAATAGACTAATGAGTCTTTTTCGATGAGAATTGCACATCTAGGAAATCCTCACCTAATTTATCATAATTTTTCACTTCACCTTTAAATGTAATAATATTATCTTGCCCACTACATTTCCCATTAGAAAGCATATTACAATCACTAGGAATATTCTTTTCTCTTATTCCAAGCCATTGAGAAAATAACGTCAGAAAATGTAACCCACTTCTCTGCTCCGTTATTTCTTCACGGTGATGGTAATCGCTGCCGGTGATAAAAAGTGGCACCTGAAAACTCTGTTTGTTTCTATCATTATGCGTCAGATTTTCCTGCTCTGTCCCTTTATCGATATAAGAAAGCCCGTGATCTGAAAAATACATCATAGTCCATTTAGAATGATGATGATTAGCCTCTGACGCAATTTCAGAAAGAAGATTGTCTGTATTATCGATACTTTTTACATAACAAGAAATTTCTTCTGACTGCAAAAATAGATCATATTTTCCATTCGTTCTGACGCACGCTTGAGGGTGAGACCCCATCAAATGAATAACAATAAATTTTTTCTTTTCCTCTGACGTTAACGCTTTTTTTATATAAGGCATTAACTTATCATCAGGTAAATAACGCCGATCATCAGAACTTCCACTTTTAAGGAAATTAAAGCTATCTGCCTGTTGCCCAATTAAAGCAACCGGAGAGTCAAAAGCACTCTTTATACCTTGGTTAGATATCCAATAGGTATAAAAGCCCGCTTTCTTTGCCAGCGTTATGATACTGTTGTTTAAATCGATGCTATTGTCGTTTCTTAAAGCCAGTGAATTCGTTAAAGATAGCTGAGTCGATGCCGCTGAAGAGATATAATTTGTAAATATTTTAGCATTGGCTTTATTCAGCCACGGCGTATTATTATAAGGGAAACCATATGTATTCATAAAATCTTTTCTGACACTTTCCCCAATCACCATGATATATGTTTCATATTTATTTTTTTCTACAATAGGCTGCCAGGAGTCTTTCTGTTTTATTATTTCAGCAAATTTGACTCTTTCTGAATTAACCTCATTATAGCTCTCAACTATATCACTAAAAAACCTAACTTCCGGTAATCCAGAGGCTAATAGATTAAAATCCGGATCGAAATCAGACTGGATATATCCTCTTACCGGTGACCAGAAAGCGGATAAAACAAAAAACAGGGAAAGAAATCCTACATGACTCTTCTTCAATGTTACTTTTACCTTTAGAGATAAAAGCATTAAAATCATGGTTACTAATACAACTAAATATGTAAACAAAGGAAGCCCACTGATAAATTCAATAGTCTCATTTTTATTAGTATATATTAAAGACCCTATTGAATTTATATCAGGATAACCATAAGTCAATCCTACTGGAGAATAAATCACCCCAATTAATCCAATAGCAAATATAAAGGTATAATATATTAAATAGCTAAAATTGGATAACAATATTAAGATTGAAAAAGCACTGAATACATATATTAATTTTAATTGATAGCCAAGGCTTAAATGAGCCAGCGTGATAAAACCAAATAGGCACATCAAAATGAAAGTTTCTCGAATTTTCTTACTCAACGGCATATTAACTCGTTTCCTTACTCTACGGAGAAAACACTAAAGCATTAATGATTATATCTTATCAAGATGGGTTATTTTGCGAAATGAGAATACCTTTAACTAATTAACTATCACCCTACATGAGATCAATTCCACCCATATTTTTATTCAACAAATCATGTTCCAAATTTCATCTATTCTTTAGATAACCTTAAGCAACATCACTCAAGCTTCTACACGAAAAGGTTAAGCGAACACATAAAAACACCCCACTAATCTACTATAATTTCGTTAACGATTACCCTAAGTAGAATATAAAATTTACAATAATTAATCTTCAATATTTGATTAACAAGATGTAAATGATATGCATTTTTTTATTAATAGCAAGAACATTAAGATATTCCAGTCCCGATCATGAAAACCGAAATGAATACCCGATTAATCATGCCACTCGCGGTCAAAGGCAAAACAGAGTTGATCCACAGATTAAAAAGTTAATATCATAATTAACCATAGTAAGAAATACGTCATTCTTTAAAGAATACTTTATCTACTTCAGTAAAATGAAGAGAAAAAAATTATAACCCAAATTATATATCCAATAGATTTCAAGTTGCAGCGCGGCGGCAAGAAAACGCATCCCCAGGAGCAGCATAGATAACGATGTGACTGGGGTAAGTGAACGCAGCCAACAAAGCAACAACTTGAAAGATGAAGGGTATATACTGAGCCATATTTAACTATCTGATAGTAAACTAGGATGTCCATCGCTTTCCTAGCTGATGACAATAACAACTGGAATATCTCTCCTTTCTACGACATTATATATAGCCCATCACGCCATAATGAACATATGACAGCCTTCAACGGCTGCGGCTCAAAAATAACAAAAAAATAATGGAATTAATGGCAGGTCAAGCCGGATTATCTGGGGTAAAAGCAATTATCAATATAGCTACTGAAATTTATGACATCACCAAAGACTTTCATAAGGAAGCTAAAACTGTCGGTATTCCGACAGTTTTAACTAAAAAGATTCAACGAAATATTGACAACAGATGGAACACGTTGAAAGAATCATTCCGAAACCCTTAGGAGATAAGTAATGAACGAGAAATTCTATCAGTTAAAAATTACCCTCATAGATTCACAACCCGCTATCTGGCGACGATTTGTCGTTCCTGCCTCGATTCCACTCGACAGACTGCATGATACGATACAAATCGTGATGGGATGGCAAGATAGCCACTTACATGAATTTCGTATTGGCAAGCAGCGGCTAACGGAAATGCCAGAAGAGCCATCTGATGGAAAGGAAGAAGGTTTATATCGCCTGATGGATTTAATTAAACAAAAAGGCAGAACGTTTAGCTATATTTATGATTTTGGCGATAATTGGGAGCATGAAATTATCTTAGAAAACAGTAATTATCCTGAGAATAATCTTCCTCTTCCTATCTATTGTCTGGATGGCGCACGCGCCTGCCCTCTTGAAGATACCGGAGGTGTTTATGGATATGAGAATTTAATTGAAATACTCAATGATCCTTCCCACGATGAATATGAGGAAACACTGCAATGGGTAAATGAATTACTTGATTTGTCTGAAAGTGGGCATTTCAACCCTGAGCTATTCTCGCCAGACTATATTAATGCCTTTTTAGCACTTTATTATCGTTGGTCACGCGATCGCTACCAACCCTTGTGGGACTGAAAAATTTCAGATGAATGACTATTACGGACCTTGGTGCTTAATTTGAGCGGCTTTTTCTCATGGAACAGATAATATATTGAGTGCAGTTTCGCTGGCGTTCCAAATTAACCCCTGGCAAACTGCACAGGTCTTTACACCAGAGCAAGATTTAACTCATTTTACATGGTTAATTTGGTTATAAAAAAACCAAATAAAACTTAAAAACTTCCATTTTAATTATCTGATTTAATTCAATGATAATATTATTAAATAAAATGATTTTCTAAGATATTATAAAATGGGGTTGAACAAAATAGTTTATACCCTTCATCTTTCAAGCTGCTGCTTTGTTGGCTGCACTCGGTCACATAGTTACCTATGCTCCCGGGGATTCACTCCCTTGCCGTCGCGATGCATCTTGAAATCCATAGGGTATACAGGCAATAATATACATTAAAAAATCCGATGATAAATAATCACCGGATTTTAATCTTTTCATGAGGACAGTTATGAATATATCGCCATTAAGCGACACACCTACCGTCTTTTAATTGATTATTTAACTACCCGTAAAGTAGGGCGCCCTCTTGTCGGTTTTGGTGGCTCATCATCAGGTGAAGTTCCACTATCACCTTCAGCATCACTAGAGGTATCAGTAACGAGTACCAAGTTATCTGTCGCAGATGCAGAGGTACCAATCTCATTTTTATCTGAAGCAGACTCAAAAAGATATTCATCGTTATAAGCTGCTTCAGGCTCAAACATCATTCCCGCCCCATTCTCACGGCTATAAATAGCAATAACCGCCGCCATCGGTACATAAACCTGACGTGGAACACCGCCGAAACGGGCATTGAAGCGCACTTCATCATTAGCTAATTCAAGATTACCAACAGCTCTCGGTGCTATATTCAGCACAATCTGCCCATCACGAGCATATTCCATCGGCACATTAACTCCACATAAAGTTACGTCTACAGCCAGATATGGAGTCATATTATTATCTAGTAGCCACTCGTAATGAGCACGTAACAAATAAGGGCGACGGGGAGACATTCGAGACAGCTCCATAAAATCAATTCCTGGATTGCAAGCGCATTTCGCGTTCAACTTCTGTTAATGAAGCCAAGAATGCATCACGTTCAAAAACACGCTGCATATAAATTTGTAAATCTTTAGTGCCAGAACTTGGCAAATCTATACCCAGTACAGGTAAACGCCACAATAAAGGGGCAAGATAGCAGTCAACCAAACTGAATTCTTCACTCATAAAGAATGGCATTTCTTTAAATATTGGTGCCACTGCTAGCAATTCTTCTGCTAATCGTTTACGAGCAGTATTAACTTCCTGAGAATTACCTTTCTCAATAGTGTGCATCAAGGAATACCAGTCTCTTTCAATACGGTGCATCATCAAACGGCTGGAGCCACGGGCAACCGGATACACTGGCATTAATGGTGGGTGAGGAAAACGCTCGTCCAGATATTCCATAATGATGCGGGAATCATATAGCGTTAGCTCACGATCAACCAAAGTAGGAACTGTCTGATAAGGATTCAGATCGATAAGGTCCTGTGGTAGATTACCTTCCTCAACCTGCTCAACTTCAACACTGACACCTTTCTCCGCCAGTACAATTCGCACTTGATGGCTAAAAATGTCGGCCGGGCCTGAAAACAGAGTCATCACCGAACGTTTGTTGGCAGCGACAGCCATGAAAACCTCCAAGTTTATCTAAAAAAAGAACGAATAGTCCCACTCTATAAACGACTATTCCTGCTCATTCATTCTCACCCTTTATGTTTCTGCGCCGCAACTGTAGATACGGGATGCACTACTCAACACAATTATCATCGTTCAGGATAGTAGGCAGATAAATGGATGAGGCAAAAGTTGGCACTAGTCTACCAGATTTTGTACATTTTGGGGGAAGTGTATGGATAATATTAAGTAAAAAAACCCGCCATTAAAGACGGGTTTGAACATTAACTCATTGCCATAAAGGCCAAAAATTAACGTTTGGAGAACTGTGGACGGCGACGTGCTTTACGCAGACCCACTTTCTTACGTTCAACTTCACGAGCATCGCGAGTAACGAAGCCAGCTTTACGAAGATCAGAACGCAGAGTTTCGTCGTATGCCATCAGTGCACGGGTGATGCCGTGACGGATTGCACCCGCCTGACCAGAAATACCACCACCTTTAACAGTGATGTACAGATCCAGTTTATTCAACATATCAACCAGCTCTAATGGTTGACGAACAACCATGCGCGCTGTCTCGCGACCGAAGTAAACTTCGAGGCTGCGTTTGTTGATTACGATGTTACCGCTACCCGGCTTAATGAAGACGCGTGCGGAAGAGCTTTTGCGGCGACCAGTGCCGTAGTATTGATTTTCAGCCATTGCCTATGATCCCGATTAAATGTCCAGAACTTGCGGTTGCTGTGCCGCATGGTTGTGCTCGCTACCTGCGTAAACTTTCAGCTTACGGTACATTGCACGGCCCAGTGGCCCTTTTGGCAGCATGCCTTTAACCGCGATTTCAATTACACGCTCAGGACGGCGGGCAATCATCTCTTCAAAGGTCGCTTGCTTGATACCACCGATGTGGCCAGTGTGGTGATAATAGATTTTATCAGAACGCTTATTGCCAGTTACAGCAACTTTTTCTGCGTTAACGATGATGATGTAATCACCAGTATCAACATGCGGAGTGTATTCCGCTTTATGCTTGCCGCGTAGACGACGAGCCACTTCAGTTGCAAGACGGCCTAAAGTTTTGCCATCTGCGTCAACAACATACCAGTCGCGTTTTACGGTTTCTGGTTTAGCTGTAAAAGTTTTCATTAAAGCTTACCCAATAAATAAGTTACACGTTGGTGAACACTCAAGGTTCAAAAACTGCCGAGGTTCACACGACTTTTGTCCAGCAAACCTACCCCTTCGAATAGCCTATGCCGGCACTATGCAAGTTTTTGGGAAAAAAAACGTTGCTGTAACGTGGGGTCGCAAGATTATAGAGAAGTCATAAATAAAAATCGACCCCAATTTAAATATTTACATCAGCTTTCATTCCGTACACAAGGTAAACCCAGAATTAAGGCAAATGAGGTAATTTCAGATATTCTTCACTTTGCATTTCCTGCAAACGAGACAGGCAACGCTGGTATTCGAAAGTTAGCAAAACACCTTGGTAAATTTGCGCCATCGGCACCTGAGCATTGATGATAAGTTTTACCCGCCGTTCATAGAATTCATCAACGAGGGCAAGAAAACGACGGGCTGCGTTTTCATTACCAGACATGATTACCGGAACCTGATATAACAAAACGGTGTGATAAAGTTTTGATAAAACAATATAATCCATCTGGCTGCGCGCATCTTCACACAACACTTTGAATCCAATTGCCAGTACACCATCCGCGCTACGAATTGCTGGCATTTGCCGGTGGTTAATTTCTAGCACCGGTGCTTGCTCACTGCTTTTTCCCACTAAACGGATAAACATTTGATCCATAGCCCGTTCGTTATCTTTATTTAACGGCGTAAAATAGAGATGAGCCTGTGTTAAAGTTCGCAGCCGGTAATCAATACCCGCATCCACATTCATTACATCACAATATTTCTTAATCTGTTCAATAGCCGGTAAGAAACGAGCCCGCTGTAAGCCATTACGATAAAGCCCATCAGGATGAATATTGGATGTTGCAACCAAGGTGATCCCTCTTACAAACAGAGCTTCCAATAATGTTCCAAGAATCATGGCATCAGTAATATCGGAGACGAAAAATTCATCAAAACAGAGTACGTCTGTTTCTGTTTTAAAACCATCAGCCACAATATCCAGAGGATTTTCATGTCCCTGTAATTCTTTTAGCTCTTCATGCACTCGCAACATAAAACGATGAAAATGCAACCGCAGTTTCCTCTTACCCGGTAAACTCTGGTAAAACATATCCATTAGCCAAGTTTTTCCCCGGCCAACGCCCCCCCACATATAAAGACCTTGAACGGGTATGCAAGTTGTTGGAATCTGTTTCCCTAATAACTTACTCAGACGCCCTTTCAGACCTTGTCGCTTGGTTGGATTACCGGAAAAAGCATTAGCCAGAGCATAGTGAATGACATCCAATTGAGTAACGGCCAGACGCTGGACATCATCTGGTTGGTATTCACCCTCAGCAAGGGCTTTTTGATAGAATGATGAAGGGGTAATCGATGATGACATGACAATAACAATCCTTAAAAAATAATCGCCCGTTTTTTGTCGTTTTTATGATTCAGATTGACCTTATTACCTGATCAATTGTCTACAATAGAGTCAAAATAAGATCTACAAACAATATGTAAATCATGATCAATATTCCACTCTGACTAGATTAACGGTTATAGTGACGATAATTAAGTGAAACATTCTGCTGAACAACGATGTTGATGAAGGAGTAGCTATGACTTGGGAGTACGCACTGATTGGATTGGTAGTTGGTTTTGTTATCGGGGCGCTGGTAATGCGCTTTGGTAATACTAAGCTGCGCCAGCAGGAAGCCTTACAAACTGAACTGGAGAATAATAAATCAGAACTGGAAGAATACCGTAAAGAATTAGTCGGCCATTTTGCTCACAGTGCAGAATTACTCGACAATATGGCCCGCGATTACCGCCAGCTGTATCAACATATGGTTAAAAGTTCTCATGAACTGATGCCGAATATGCCAGTACAAGAAAATCCATTTAGTTATCGACTGACTGAATCAGAAGCAGATAATGATCAAGCTCCGGTTAAAATGCCACCAAGAGATTACTCTGATGGTGCTTCCGGTTTATTCCGTCCAATTAATGACAAAAACCAGTAACTACTTCTGCTGTGGCATAAAACATGCCACAGCAGAAACTTCAAATGCAAAATCTATTACCCATTCACAAGAAGTTTTGTTTTTTTATTCCTCAATCATGTAAATACCTGTAAAAAAATGTACTAACTCTGTTTACCAGATGAACTTTACTTAATAATTAAGAGTCATAAAGTAATCGCGGCAACTTGCCCAAGTTAACTTATAGAGCTTGTCTTAATAGGTGTAATTGTTGCAAGCCATTCTTATGAATGAACAGTGAACACGGACAGCACGGAAAAACCGGAGTGTACACGTAGTACGTGGGGATGACTCACTTCGCTCACCCTTCGGTCCGCACCACAGCGAGTTCAAAAGCTAAAGCTTTTGTCTGAGCACTGCCCAAGTTCACTTAGTTATTACAAAGAAGGGCAAATAAAATAGCCCTATTGGGATAGGCAGTTAGCCTTCTGGCTTAGGTATACAAGAGAACCAAATTAGATGAAAAGAAAAAACTTATTCCTCAGTGCGTTAGCAATCAGTATCGGATTGTCTGTCATGGCTGTTCCAGCCGTCAGTAACGCCGCTTTACCCTCTGTTATCGCTGGTCAGGAGTTGCCAAGCCTCGCACCGATGCTTGAGAAAGTACTGCCTGCCGTTGTCAGTGTGCATGTTTCCGGTACACAGGTACAACAAGAACAGAATATACCTGAAGAGTTCAAGTTCTTCTTCGGTCCAAATTTACCGATGGGCCGTGAAAGTACCCGCCCATTTCAAGGACTTGGATCAGGTGTTATCATTGACGCCGCTAAAGGTTATATATTAACCAACAATCATGTTATTGATAACGCAGATAAAATTCGTGTGCAATTGAATGATGGACGTGAATATGAAGCCAGATTGTTAGGCCGCGATCCTCAGACAGATATCGCCTTACTGCAACTGAAAGATGCTAAGAATTTAACTGCCATTACTATGGCCGATTCCGATAAACTCCGAGTGGGTGATTTTGCTGTCGCAGTCGGTAATCCATTCGGCCTTGGTCAAACCGCGACTTCAGGAATTATCTCTGCGTTAGGACGTAGCGGCCTGAATCTGGAAGGACTAGAGAATTTCATCCAAACTGATGCGTCTATTAACCGTGGTAATTCCGGTGGTGCACTAGTTAATTTGAATGGCGAATTGATTGGTATCAACACCGCAATTCTGGCCCCAGGCGGTGGTAACATTGGGATCGGCTTTGCTATCCCAAGTAATATGGTAAAAACCCTAAGTGAGCAACTTATCGCTCATGGTGAAGTCAAACGCGGTATTCTTGGTATTAAAGGTACCGAAATGAATTCCGATATCGCCAAGGCATTTAATATTGATGCTCAGCGCGGCGCATTTGTCAGTGAAGTATTACCAAAATCCTCAGCGGCGAAAGCAGGTATTAAATCTGGCGATATCTTGGTTTCCGTTGATGGTAAGAAGATCAATAGCTTTGCTGAGCTGAAGGCAAAAATTGGCACGACTGTACCAGGTAAAGAAATTAAAATTGGTCTATTACGTAAAGGTAAACCAATGGAAGTTTCCGTTATTCTAGAAAACAGTGAAGGCCAAACAACCAAAGCAGGAAACCTGACTCTTGCTCTGCAAGGTGCAACCCTGAGTAATGGTGAAGTAAAAGGTACTTACGGTGTGAAAATCGATAGTGTCATGCAAAATTCACCTGCTGCAATGTCTGGTTTACAGAAAAATGATCTGATTGTTGGGATTAATGATGAACGCGTACAGAATATTAATGAGTTACGCAAAGTCATTGATGCTAAACCTCCAGTAATAGCACTGAATATTCTTCGCGGTGAAGAAAGTATCTATCTGTTATTGAGAAATTAATATTTTTAGGCTGAAAAGTTCGGTCTAATTCCAGCATAAGACACAGCGTAATGTTGTGTCTTATGCCGCTAACAAACCTATTAAAAAAATGAGGGATATTTTCGCATCATCGAAAATTCCAGATAACATGTTGGCGGTTGATTTGCTTTCTCTAATATAAATTAACCTATACCCAATAGATTTCAAGATGGATCGCGACGGCAAGGGAGCGAATCCCCGGGAGCATAGATAACTATGTGACTGGGGTGAGTGAGTGCAGCCAACAAAGAGGCAACTTGAAAGATAACAGGTATATTCTTATTTATCTTTTTTCTTGAGGTACATAAGCATTAACAAAACCAATTTTTCATTTTTATTGATAGCCTTATGAGCAGCAGGATTTAAGCTATGACTAAAAGTCATTATTTTAACTTCCGGTTTTAATCGACATAAAGTTTTAACAGTTTTTACCCGCTGCAAAAAATCCTTAATCATTTCGGTTTCATCTTTAATGATTAAGCAGCTATTTATCACGTTCAGACGTGATTTAAACTGAGTCAGTCGGGATTTTCGGGGTAAAAAAGCGCTAAACCGTAAGGTTAAAGGCCGTAAAAACCCATCTAAATGATAGAAAAATGCGATCAGTACAAACTTTCTCGTTTTATCATTGATAAAAACTCAACAGTGATAATCAAAACACTAAAAGCCCGTAATCCGAAATACCGTGTAATGCTGTATCTGTTAATTTCTATGCTATCCTGCAATGACTCATTAACTCACTCTGAATAATACCCATGATTGCCAAATTGCTACGTTCTGCTTTTTTAGGATTACTTGTAGCTGTAATTTTGCTGCTTACCGTTCCATCGTTGCGCCCTACCGGGTTGATATCTGCAATCACCAGCAACAGTAATGACGAAGTTCCATTCAGTTTTAATAAAGGTGTCCGCCGAGCAGCGCCGGCTGTGGTTAACGTCTACAGCAGCAATATGGGAAGTTTTTCTCATCAAGGCCGGGAAAATCATACCCTTGGCTCTGGCGTTATTATGAGTGATAGAGGCTACATTCTTACTAATAAACACGTCATCAATAACGCAGGACAAATTATTGTTGCACTACAAAACGGCCATTTTTATGAAGCCCTGATTGTAGGTTCTGACAGCCTAACAGATCTTGCAGTCTTGAAAATTGATGCCGAAAACCTGCCTGTCATTACTATCAATCCAAATAGAGTGGCCCATGTAGGAGATGTCGTTCTGGCCATTGGTAACCCTTACAATCTGGGGCAAACTATTACTCAGGGGATTATTAGCGCCACTGGCCGCGTTGGATTAAGCCCTACCCGACGCCAAAACTTTCTCCAAACCGATGCTTCTATTAATCAGGGTAACTCTGGCGGTGCATTGATTAATACCACTGGAGAACTAGTGGGTATTAATACATTATCATTCGACAAAAGTGAAAATGGTGAAACCCCAGAAGGACTGGGTTTTGCTATTCCTACTGAACTCGCCACCAAGATTATGCAGAAACTTATCCGTGACGGACGGGTTATCCGAGGTTTTATTGGCATAACGTCACAGGAGCTTCCACATATTCGCTCTTCTAACGGCAATATCAATCAGATTCAGGGGCTACGGGTATTTCAGGTGACCCTAAATGGACCCGCGCAAAAAGTCGGTATTAAAGTAGGTGATATTATTACCAGTGTAAATAACAAACCGGCTATTTCAGCGGCTGAAACAATGGATCAAGTAGCTGAAATACGTCCCGGTAGTGTCGTTCCTGTCACTTTACTGCGTAATGGGAAATTGCTATCACTGCGAGTAACTATTGAAGAATATGCTGAATAGTAACTGTGCTCCCCGCCTTGATGTTGTGAGATGAAATGTCCGAAACTGGCATGCTCAGGTGTAATACCATGACAGACAAAGATACATCCCAACTCCAAACGTGCCAGCCGTTCAAAATCTCTAAGGGAAGTTATTCCCTTTATGATGCTTCATCATAGAACGTGGGGAATATGCAGCCCTGTCTGATGAAACGTAATGGTACCCGAAAAGTGCCCGATCCTGCTCATCAAGCATATCGGAAACAATGAATGCCATGCATTCTCCCACTTGCTTCCAGTAGTCATGAAGAGAAAGTTTTTAGGCCGGTACAGACAGGTGCTGAGCTGAGACAAACTGACGCCCGGTATGTATGGAAAACATCAGTTGCCACAAGGATTTACGGGGCATGATGCTAATTGACGGGCATGGTCACTAACTGCCCAACAGAACCGCGATCTGCCATTTCCAGGATCTGACTGTAATACAAAAACGGGAAGTGCTCATAAGATGGCTGGTTCATATAAACCAACAATTCCACCCGACCATCAACCCAGACAGTATCTTTCCAGCCATAATCCTGCGGTTGTGGTATCGCCCCATTGTTGCTAATAACTTTAAACTGTACACCTTCAATATGAAACGGTTGTGGGGAGAATGCATTCACGATCCAGCGCTCCCATGTCCCTTGTTGGCTGGTAATATCTACCCGGTTCATATCCCACAACACACCGTTAATTCCTGGTGTATTATCATCAAGATAAATTTCGCGGTTACGGATTGCGTTGGAAACCTGCATAGAATCATCGACCAGACGGGATGGTAGTTCATCAGTCACCAAAGATAACAAACCTGTCGCCTTAATGGTCAGAACAGTAGTAGAAATCAACATAGTAGATGGTTCAAACAACCCACGCAGCCGGTCAAGTACACCAGCTGATTCGCCAGCCGTAACAGAAATCTCATCCCCTTTGGACATATCGATCAATACTTCCCGTCGCTCGCCGGGCGCAATGGACATTTGTTGAATAGATACGGGTGAAGGTAACAATCCCAAATCAGTACCTATCATATAGAAAGGACGACCATCACTGATTTGTAACTGATATCGGCGAGCATTGGATGCATTCAGTAAACGCAGACGAATCCAACCACGGGATACTTCAATAAAAGGATTTTGTACGCCATTAACCAACAAAGTATTACCAATAAATCCACCAGCAGCTGGCCGATATTCAGGAACACCAAAGTTATCCAGTCGTTTATCCTGGAGAATAACCGGGAAATCATTAACACCATAATGTTTTGGCAATGGTAAATTACGGCTGGTTTCATCTTCCACCAGCCACATCCCGGCCAAGCCGTTATAAACATGTGGCGCCATCCGGTTAGGCGTATTGGCATGATACCAGCAGGTTGCCGCCGACTGACGAATGGGAAGTACAGGAGACCAGTCAGCTCCCGGAGAAATCTGACGAGCAACGCCTCCAGTCAGAGTACCCGGTAATTGCAATCCACTGACCGTCATCGAAACTGGTTCAGTTAACCGATTACTGTATATCAGTTTCACATCATCATTTTTATGAACCCGTACAGTCGGACCAAGATATTGACCATTAATTCCCCATACACTGGTTTTGTATTGCCCATCAAAAGTCCAGTGTGCTTTTTGTAAAGTCAGAAATAGTGGCTGTCCACCACGGGACTCCAATAAAGGGGGAACCGGCAAAGCAGTTTGCTGATTTTTGCTGGCCCGAACTATAAAAGGAGCAGCTCCGATACACATTGCCAAGCCTGATCCCTGAATAAATTGGCGCCGACTAAATGACATATTTTCTCCGCGATAAACACAATAGAACTCCGGGTGTTATGTACCTCACTTTGCAATCACCCACCACGGAAGCTAATAACCCATTACCGAAGTTATTAAAGTTTATTGTCCTTTTGATTGCGCTTAACAAAAACATTATTTACCAAAAGCTCATCATATCGCGAACACGAAACGAATTCTAAAACTATCTGAATGCATTACACAAATCGGTCCCAGTGAGTAAACCGTTATACCTGCCGGGAGTTTTACCTATCGATGAGCTAACTGGCAATACTTTTCAAAGTTGACAAACCGGATTGAATCTCTGTTGATGTTTTTATGTTTGAATACCCGGGAGCTTGCTGACAGGGATTTATCGAAACACCATTTCCAAGCGCCATGTAAATCTTTCAGTTTCTGCTGGAGATTATCTGCGTACGCCCCGCCATCTCGGTTCTCTTCTTCCATTAGGTTACCCTTCTGTTCAATTCAAAAACAGAGGGGAATTTCTCACTGGTTTCAAGCAGGAGTTTCGTCTCGGCCAACCCATAATTAAAGTAGAGTGCCCAATTAATGAAATCGCCGTCCGTCCCACAAGAATAACTTATTTACTAAATATAAAATATTATTAATATTTCAAGCCAGCAATGCTGGCTTTCTTTTTAGAATAGATGTAATACTAATTTAAATCAGATTTTTTTGCTTTAACGTTATTTTTGTTACTTCATTTATACCCAACGGATTTCAAGATGCATCGAGATGGCAAGGGAGCTAATCCCCGGGAGCATAGAGAACTATGTCATAGAGAACTATGTGACCAGGGTGAGTGAGTGCAGCCAACCAAGAGGCAACTTGAAAGATAACGGGTATAAATAATATTTATATAAATCCTCCTTCATCACCCAAGCATAACGTTCAAAATAATCATTAATGATTATTTTGGTATTTTTAGCACAGCAATTAAAAATAAGGTAAATCATATATCCCCATCTGAAATAATTATATCAAAATTAGGCTCCATAACGATATTCGCCTTATCCCTTTCTTCTCCCGCCTTATGTCGGCGGGAGTACCCTTTCGAAGGAAAAGATAGCAAACCAAATAACCTATTATAAATACGTATTCTATTTCCTTATTACCTCTAATTCCTTATCCAGCTTTTCTATTTTAGCCTTCATCACCTGATGACAATACTCGGCCAATTCACGCACTTGCTCTTTGGTATACCCAGAGGTATCAATTGGTGGCAGCATTTCAACAATGACAGTACCATTATTCCAGCGATTTAACTTAATATTGCCATTAGCAATGGAAGAGACACAGACAGGAACAATAGGAACTCCCGCAGCAATAGCAGCATGGAAAGCCCCCGTTTTAAACGGCAATAAACCCCGGCCACGGCTACGTGTTCCTTCCGGAAACATCCAGACAGAGATACGGCGTTTTTGAATCTGTTCCACCACTTGAGTAATCGTGCCGTGTGCTTTAGCACGATTATTACGATCAATCAGAATATTACCTGTCAGCCAATATAACTGACCAAAAAAGGGGATCAGCACCAAGCTTCTTTTACCCACTGTCACGGTGCTCGGCTGGACCGCGTTAGACATGGTTATCATGTCATAGTTGTTCTGGTGGTTGCCAATATAGATACTCGGCCCATAATTCTTGGCTTCGGCAGGAATACGCTCAATTATTTTGATGCCAAATACTTTCGACAATCGACCAAACATATGACCAAATACCATGACATGGTGTGGATTACGCGGTCTAAATACGCAGTAAATACCCCCCAATACACACACTAAAATCGAAAACAAAATAACAATAATGCCACGAATAATCGCTAACATAGCCGCCTCTTGTTTAACGGGCCTCACCCGGCCCGTTAAGGTTTTATTTAATCCAAATTTAGAGTCCATCCCAATCAGGCTATTTTATTTGCCATTCTTTAGTCATAAAGGGCAAGAATCAAACTGCCTGTAACAATAACGCCTATTGGGATAAGACGTTAAGCAGAAGGTGGTGTATCAATCTGAACTCGCTCAATACGTTGCAACCCACGAGGTAGGGATGTTCCCTTACGCCCACGTTCTGCCCGGAATTTCTGAAGATCTTCAGGGCGCAATGTCAGTTTACGTTTACCAAAGTAAAGTGTCATAGACGATTGTGGTGGTAATATAAACAACCAACCCAACCGCTCATCTCCTGCCCCCGCCTGAACAGAAATTATTTTATTCCCTTTCCCTTTCGAAAGCTGGGGTAGATCTGCAACTGGGAACATTAACATGCGGCCTGCGCTAGTAATTGCCAACAACATATCATCCTGCGGGTTATTTATTTCCAGCGGCGCTATAACGTTAGCATTTTCTGGCAATGTAATCAGTGCCTTACCTGCCCGGTTTTTGGCTACTAAATCACTAAAATTACAAATAAAACCGTAACCGGCATCAGATGCCATCAAGAATTTCTGCTCATCAGGCGCCATCAATACATGTTCTACCGTTGCTCCCGCTGGCAGGGTCAATTTCCCCGTGAGTGGCTCTCCCTGACCTCTGGCAGAAGGCAGATCCCGAGGATCAAGTGAATAACTGCGCCCCGTCGTATCAATAAAGACAACCGGCTGATTACTTTTACCACGAGCTGCGCCACGGAAGCTGTCTCCTGCTTTGTAATTTAGCCCAGTCGGATCGATATCATGACCTTTCGCACTGCGCACCCAACCCATTTCTGACAGTACAATTGTCACCGGCTCAGAAGGCGTAATGTCGTGCTCACTCATAGCCTTAGCTTCATCACGTTCTCTCATTGGAGAACGACGCTCATCACCGTAAGTTGCTGCATCAGCAATGATCTCTTTCTTCAGCAATGTGTTTAACTTGCGCTCAGAACCCAAAATTGCCTGTAACTTATCACGCTCTTTTGCCAATTCATCCTGCTCGCCACGGATTTTCATCTCTTCCAGTTTAGCTAAGTGGCGCAATTTCAGTTCAAGAATAGCTTCTGTCTGAGTCTCACTTAAACCAAAACGCGCCATTAACATCGGTTTTGGCTCATCCTCATTACGGATAATATTAATGACTTCATCAATATTGAGGAATGCAATCAATAAGCCTTCCAGCACATGTAAGCGCTTAAGAACTTTTGCCAAACGATGATTCAAGCGTTTACGAACAGTTTCCCGGCGGAATATCAGCCATTCAGACAAGATCTCGACTAAACCTTTTACTGTCGGACGATTATCCAATCCGATCATATTCAGGTTGACGCGATAACTCTTTTCTAGATCTGTTGTCGCAAACAGATGATTCATCACCTGTTCCAAATCAACCCGGTTTGTACGAGGGACAATAACCAGACGAGTTGGGTTTTCATGATCAGATTCATCACGTAAATCATCAACCATTGGCAACTTTTTAGCGCGCATCTGGCTGGCGATCTGCTCCAATATTTTAGCCCCAGAAACCTGATGCGGTAGCGCAGTGATGACCACATTGCCATCTTCTTTTGACCAAACAGCACGCATCCGCACTGAACCACGGCCATTTTTATAAATTTTGCGAATATCTTCGTGAGAAGTGATGATCTCTGCTTCAGTCGGATAATCAGGACCTTTGACATGCTCCATCAACTCATCAAGAGTACTTTGTGGTTTATCCAACAGCGTTACTAGTGCATTAGCCACTTCACGGGCATTATGAGGCGGAATATCTGTCGCCATACCCACCGCAATACCTGTCGTACCATTGAGCAAAATGTTTGGCAGACGCGCCGGCAGCATTTTAGGTTCCTGCAACGTGCCATCAAAGTTTGGTACCCAGTCAACGGTGCCGTGTCCTAACTCAGTCAGCAGTAATTCTGCATATTTGGACAAACGAGACTCGGTATAACGCATAGCTGCAAAAGATTTAGGATCATCCGGCGCGCCCCAGTTCCCTTGTCCATCCACCAGTGGATAACGGTAAGAGAATGGCTGCGCCATCAGCACCATAGCTTCATAACAAGCGCCGTCACCATGCGGATGGTATTTACCCAGCACATCCCCCACAGTACGAGCAGACTTCTTAAATTTGGCGGTATTGTTCAGCCCCAGTTCTGACATGGCATAAACAATACGGCGCTGAACCGGTTTCAAACCGTCACCGATAAAAGGCAGCGCCCTGTCCATGATGACGTACATGGAGTAATTTAGGTAGGCGGTTTCAGTAAATGAGCGAAGCGGTAAACGCTCCACGCCATCATGAGTTATCTCACTCATTCATCATTTCCTCAGAATCTTTTTTGACTATCCCTGTGGGCATTACACTTCAATTTCCACAGTATCACCTTTCTCTTGCAGCCAATTACGGCGATCTTCTGAACGCTTCTTCGCCAGAAGCATGTCCATCATAGAGAAGGTTTCCTGGTAGTTTTCATCATCGATAGTCAACTGCACCAGACGACGGGTATTTGGGTCTAATGTCGTTTCACGTAATTGTAGTGGGTTCATCTCCCCCAATCCTTTAAAACGCTGCACGTTGGGTTTACCCCGTTTGCGGCTCAGGCGATCCAGTACCGCACTTTTTTCTTCTTCATCCAGTGCGTAATACACTTCTTTGCCCAGATCGATACGATATAAAGGTGGCATTGCCATATAAACATGGCCATTTTTAACCAATGTTGGAAAGTGACGAACAAACAGTGCACATAGCAGCGTTGCAATATGCAACCCATCTGAGTCTGCATCCGCCAAAATACAGATTTTACCATAGCGTAACTGGCTGAGATCGCTACTATCCGGGTCGATGCCAATAGCAACTGAGATATCATGGACTTCCTGTGATGCCAATACTTCATCAGAAGAGACTTCCCAGGTATTCAGGATTTTCCCTTTCAGTGGCATGATAGCTTGATATTCACGATCGCGAGCCTGTTTTGCAGAGCCGCCCGCAGAATCCCCTTCCACCAGAAACAGTTCAGTGAAATTCAGATCCTGTGATGTACAATCAGCCAATTTTCCCGGCAATGCAGGGCCACTGGTCAATTTTTTGCGCACAACTTTTTTGGCTGCGCGCATTCTGCGCTGTGCACTGGCGATTGCCAATTCAGCCAATTGCTCTGCTTCCTGGACATTCTGGTTTAACCACAAACTGAAAGCATCTTTGACAACACCAGAAACAAAGGCAGCAGATTGGCGGGAAGATAGACGTTCTTTAGTCTGACCAGCGAATTGCGGGTCTTGCATTTTTACAGACAGAACATAGGCACAACGGTCCCAAATATCATCTGCTGAAAGTTTCACTCCGCGCGGCAGGATATTACGGAATTCACAAAATTCACGCATGGCATCCAGTAACCCCTGACGCAACCCATTTACGTGGGTACCTCCCTGCATAGTCGGGATCAGGTTGACATAACTTTCAGTCAGCAGTTCTCCCCCTTCCGGCAGCCAGAGCAGCGCCCAGTCAATCGCTTCAGTTTCACCGCTGAAAGTACCGACAAAAGGGGCCACCGGTAATGTTATCAGGCCATTAACAGCGGCCATCAGGTAGTCAGTCAGGCCATCGGCATAGCACCATTTTTGTTCGGTATCGTTAATTTTGTCTTTAAAGACAATTTCTACTCCCGGACACAAAACCGCTTTCGCTTTCAATAAATGGGTCAGACGAGAAGCAGAGAAACGTGGACTGTCAAAGAAGCTTCCATCAGGCCAAAAGTGAACACTGGTACCCGTGTTACGTTTACCACAACTGCCAATCACCGCTAATTCCTGTACTTTATCGCCATTCTCAAACGCTATCTGATAAACCTGACTACTACGGCGGACGGTGACTTCAATTCGTTTGGACAAGGCGTTAACAACAGAGATCCCCACACCGTGAAGACCACCGGAAAACTGATAGTTTTTATTGGAAAATTTACCACCGGCATGTAAGCGGCTCAGGATCAATTCAACTGCTGAAACCCCTTCTTCAGGATGAATATCAACCGGCATACCACGGCCATCATCAATGACCTCCAGTGACTGATCGCCGTGAAGGATCACTTCAATATATTTAGCGTGCCCAGCCAAAGCTTCATCCACGCTGTTATCGATCACTTCCTGAGCCAAATGGTTCGGACGGGTTGTATCAGTGTACATTCCCGGACGACGGCGAACCGGCTCCAGGCCACTGAGGACTTCAATGGCATCTGCGTTGTAACTAGATTGAGTCATGTTGTAATTCTGTTGGTTGCTTCGTGATTAAAGGGCTAATCAGTTTTGTATACTGTTGATAATACCAGTCGTTTAAACATTTTTGGCAAGTTTTTTCTCACCATCACTGGAAAACCCAAGAAAATTGATGATTTGCGGGAAATAGTGTTCAAACCCGATAAAGGCGTGATTACCACCAGATTCAATAGTTTGCTTGCACAATACGAGATAGGCAACGGCCTGACGGTAATCCAACACCTCATCCCCAGTTTGCTGCAATAACCAGATAAGATCCGGTGATTCCAACGGTTCAATATGCATGACTTTGAGGTCATGTATATGGCGCGGCTCCAAAGTATACCGTTGTTTAGTATAGGGGTTAACATTTTCCCCAAGATAATTCCGCAATAGCTCAAACGGGCGAACGGCTGGATTGACAACAACAGCGGGTAAGCTGAAACATTGTGAAAGCCATATTGCCAGGTAACCACCGAGAGAAGAACCCACAATACCCACATCATTCCCGGCATGTTCTATCACCAGATTTTCCAGCAATTCAGCCGCGTCTTCAGGATAAGGCGGCAACTGAGGCACCAGCATTTCGATTTCGGGATGATGCCGATGTAGCCACTCTTTCAAGGCGTTTGCTTTTACCGACTGTGGGGAACTATTAAAACCATGCAGATAAAGTAATATTGACATCAGGCAGTGCCCCTCGATTGTGCGTGAACGCCGCTGGTCACTACGCTCCTGTGCAACAAGACACAAACTGTGAGGCTTGGCAGACCAAATAAACAGAGAGTAACACAGCAGTATAAGGAGACAAACACAACCTAATACCCGTCCGACTCTAAATCAGGACAAAATTCATTGCTCTCTAGTCTGTAGACCTGAGTTGTCAAACCAAATTCGCCTTTATCATTAACAGATAGCTCGAGATAACGCCATCCCGGAGCAACAGTATCAAGCATAAAATTAGTACAATGTGGCTTGAACTGCACACATGTTGATGGTGTTGCCATCATGCGAATACTATTCCAATCAAGGTCGATCTCCTGATGTATATGCCCGCACAGCATTGCTTTAACCTGCGAATACCCTCGCAAATATTGCGCCAGAATATGTGAGTTACGCAAACTATGCTGATCCAACCAAGTACAACCTGATGGCAATGGATGATGATGAAGCAGAATCACAGCATAACGTTCAGGATACTCATCCAGACACTTTTTCATCCACTCTAGCTGATATTCCGACAACTCTCCGTGAGGAACACCCTGTACCTGACTGTCAAGCATCAGAAGCTGCCAGTATTTACCGACCAAAATCTGTTTTGATGGAGAGATGCCCGCAGCCGCCAATGCATCCACCATAGCGGGTTGATAATCATGATTACCTGGTAACCAGACACAAGGTGCCGGCAAACGGGCAATACCATCAGCAAAATGCTGATAAGCTTCCAGCGTCTGATCCTGAGCCAAATCACCCGTAGCAACGATCAAATCAATCTCAGTATTTTGTGCGAGAATGGCATCCAGTACCGAGTGATAACTACGATAAGTATTAATACCCAACAAAGTATCTTCTTTGCCAGCAAAAAGATGCGTATCTGTTATTTGCAATATTTTGGCTGTGGTTCCCTCTACCACAGGCAATTCAAACAGGCTTTCCAAATGGTTTCCTTGTCCTATAAGTCATTGGCGAACATCATAACTCGTTTTAACACAAGAGATCTGCTGACTGGAACACACTTCCCTTTTTTAGGTTAAAAATTAGGAATTATCCGAATTCCACTCTCTTTTTAACTTTTCATGGTGCAATGCCAGCCATTGTATTGCAATAACTGAAGCGGCATTATCAATAATTCCTTCTTCCATCCACTGATAAGCCTGTTCACGGCTGACCACATGCACCCGGATATCTTCATGTTCCCCCGATAATCCATGAATACCGGCAGCCGTCGTCGCATCCACTTCACCGACCATCACAGAAATACGTTCAGTTGTTCCTCCTGGGCTGGAGAGATAACTCAATACGGGTTTACAGCGTTTAACTTCAATTCCTGCCTCTTCCATCGCTTCACGACGCACCACATGCTCGACATCTTCACCGTCTTCAATCATACCGGCAACAATTTCCAACAGCCATGGTGTTGCTTTAGTCTCTATTGCCGGAATTCGTATCTGTTCTATCAGTACAACCTCATCACGGAGTGGATCATAAGGTAACAGAGCACCAGCATGCCCACGTTCAAAAACTTCGCGGCTGACCTCTTCACTCCAGCCTCCAGCAAACAGACGATGACGGAAGCGGTAATTGGTTAATTTAAAGAACCCTTTGTACAAGCTTTTTTTCGCTATAATTTCCACATCCTGTTTATCTAACATGACTGACATTAACGACTTTTTATTCATAAAAATCTCCTAAATACTTTCTTAATTGCTAGCCACTAAATGATATTAATCAAGCAGAGTTAAAAAATTCATCCTTTGGTGGTGTAAAGTTAAACTAAATTAAGGCAATATGGCACAAATGGCTACCTTTGACTGATAGCATTCTCTGCTAGAATCAGTGACATTTCGTTTTTCATCAAGGCAACTAAGCAAAATAGCTGTGCAATAAAGGAATTAAAATGAAGAAACTGCTCTCCCTTTTAATCGCTATGAGCCTAGCGGGATTTAGCTCAGCCAGTCAGGCTGAAGATCTTTTGCAGGTTTATAAGCAAGCAAAAGAAAGTAACCCTGAGCTACGTAAATCAATGGCTGAACGTAATGCAGCTTTTGAAAAAATTAATGAATCCCGTAGTCCATTATTACCTCAACTGGGGTTAAATACGGGATATACCTATAACAGCGGTTACCGCGATACACGTAACCAAGAAAGTAATACATTGAGTACGACACTTAAGTTGACTCAAACCATTTTTGATATGTCTAAATGGCGCCAGTTGAACTTACAAGAAAAAACGGCGGGTATTGCTGATGTTACCTATCAAAGCAGTGAACAAAAACTGATTCTAGATAGTGCAACAGCTTACTTCAAGGTACTACGTACTATTGATTCCCTCTCTTATATTGAAGCGCAGAAAGCGGCAATTTACCGTCAGCTGGATCAAACCACTCAACGTTTTAATGTCGGTCTGGTCGCCATTACTGATGTCCAAAACGCTCGTGCTAACTACGATAGAGTATTAGCTGATGAGGTTGTCGGTCGTAATGAGCTGGACAATGCATTGGAGGGACTGCGTCTGGTAACGGGTACTTATTACCCTCAGTTAGCCTCGCTGAATATTGATCGTTTCAAAACACAGAAACCAGAAGCGGTGGATATTCTGCTAAAGGAGGCAGAAAAACGTAATCTCAGCCTGCTGTCAGCCCGTTTAGGCCAAGATCTGGCTCGTGAGAAAATCAAAGTGGAGCAATCCGGTCATATGCCAGTCATTGAGCTAGGCGCCTCTACTGGTGTATCAAACAGCCAATTTCATGGCACAAACAAAACAAATAACTATAGCGGCGAAAACAGCGTTGGCCTGACACTCAGCCTACCAATTTACAGCGGTGGGGCAACCAATTCCCGCGTTGAACAGGCACAATACGGTTTTGTCAGCGCCAGCGAACAACTAGAAAACATCTATCGTAATGTTGTACAGGTTGTCCGTTCCTCTTTTAACAACATATCTGCCTCTATCAGTAGTATCAACGCTTTCAAGCAGGTTGTTGTTTCCGCGCAAAGCTCACTGGATGCAATGGAAGCAGGTTATCAAGTCGGTACACGTACTATTGTTGATGTGTTGGATGCAACGACAAAATTATATGATGCCAAGCAAAAGCTATCCAATGCCCGCTATGATTATCTGATTAATCAACTGAATATTAAGCACGCTCTTGGCACATTAAATGAGAATGATTTAGCTGTCCTGAATAATACGTTGGGCAAACAGCTCTCAACCTCAGCCAACAATATTGTTCAAGAAACAGCTGCACCAGTAACATCTGGCCGTAATTGATTCAGTTATTCATCTTTAATAATAAACAGCCCGCCATCAAGCGGGCTATTTTTTCTTATCAACGACAATTTTCTCTGAAAGAAAATCCGATATTTATCTTAATACAAAGCCTATATAAATCAGAAAAACCCTTCGAATGGATTCCAGCTCTGGCTATTCACTGTTTCTTTCAGATAATAGGCATAGTTAGCCATCATGCTCCATATTGCCGCAAAAGCACAATTAACCCCGGTGCTAACAGCAAAAGAGAGTTCACTTTCAATGCTCCCCAATATCATCATCACAACAACAGCAATTCCAAGTAAAGCCAGATTTTTCCGCCATAAACCTAAAACAAAAAAGTAAATAAAACCAAAAAAGAAGGCGATAAAATTCATATTTAACAGAATACGACGCATAGGTGATTCTGCTTTCATAGCAGCTTTATGCTCAGGAGATTTAGGGGCACCATGCTGTTAAAAAATGCAAAACGTGTCTGCCATTTTTCTGAATATTGACTTTTATCCATACTACTTCATTCCTTAATTAAAATAGAAAATACAACACGAACGTTACAATAACATTTTGTCATTAATTTAAGGTTATATTCCAGAAATTACCTGCTGGAGTTATCACAGAGGACAATGCAATTAGTAGATTCATTTACATAATAACCATACTCGTTTAATTATCCTTAATTTACCAGAAATTATACTGATAAGATTAATACTAAAAAATATCAATGACATCACTGATTTTCAAAATTAGCATATCTATTTCACAATATTCATAGCCAGATTAAGCGGAATACCCAATAATCAATATCCAGGAATCCCTTTATCAGGCAAAAAAATAAGGCTATCAACCGAAGGTTTATGCTTTAATTTTGTTCATCTTTCCCCTATCCTTAAGACTATTTCATTAAAGAATCACAGACACCTAAAATCTGGATATACGACTATGACAATAAAGCGAACCAAAAACATTAACCACAGCGCATTCCGTAAAGCCTGGCGTAGTTATCGCCTGGCTCCTGTGGCAATAGCTGTCAGTGCAGTTTTCATGTTATCTGCCTGTGAACAGAGTGATGAAACTGTCTCTCTTTACATGAATGCAGATGATTGCTCCCAAGCAAATCCATCACAGAGTGAGCAATGTACCCTTACTTATAATAATGCTTTGAAAGAAGCAGAAAAAACAGCCCCTAAATATGCAACCAAAGAAGACTGTATTGCTGAATTTGGTGAAGCACAATGCACTCAAGCTCCTGCACAAGCGGGGCCCGGCACAACCACCAATGGTGAAGCACAGGCTCAGCAACAACAAAGCGGCAGCTTCTGGATGCCTTTGATGGCCGGTTACATGATGGGACGTCTGATGGGCGGCGGTGCAGCAGCTCCATCACAACCACTGTTTAGCTCCAAATCCGCAGCCAGCCCGGCAAACGGTAAATTTGTTGATGCGACAGGAAAAAGCTATGGCCCTGCAACCGCAGGGGGTCGCACCATGACAGTCCCTAAAACCGCAATGGCACCAAAACCAGCAACAACGACAACCATTACCCGTGGCGGCTTCGGTGATTCTGTTGCCAAACAGTCAACCATGCAACGTAGTTCCTCTTCAGGTTCTACTTCCCGTTCAATGGGAGGCTAATCACGGATGAAACGTATTGCTATTACCGAACGCCCGGATTGGCGCGAAAAGGCGACAGAATATGGCTTTAATTTTCACACCATGTATGACGAGCCATATTGGTGTGAAGATGCTTATTACCAATTTTCTCTCGCCCAAATTGAAGAAATCGAGAATACCACTGCCGAACTGCATCAGATGTGTTTGCAGGTGGTAGAAAAAGTCGTCGATAGTGAAGAATTACTGGCTAAGTTTCAGATCCCAAAACATTGCTGGGATTTTGTCCGCAGCTCCTGGATTACCAGCCAACCATCACTCTATTCCCGATTGGATTTAGCTTACGATGGTAAAAACCCAGCAAAGCTATTGGAAAATAATGCAGATACACCAACTTCGTTGTATGAATCCGCCTTTTTCCAATGGGTATGGTTGGAAGATCAGATGAATGCCGGGCTGCTACCGGAGAACGCCGATCAATTCAACAGCATGCAAGAACAACTAATTGAGCGCTTTGCTCAATTACGTGATGAACATGGTTTTGGCTTACTGCACATGGCCTGTTGTCAGGATACGGAAGAAGATCGCGGTACCATTCAGTATCTACAGGATTGTGCACTGGAAGCGGGTGTGCCGACTGAATTCCTGTTTATTGAAGATATCGGTCTGGGCGAGAAAGGCCAGTTTACTGATCTGAAAGACCAGGTGATCAGCAATCTGTTCAAACTCTATCCTTGGGAATTGATGTTCCGTGAGATTTTCGCCACCAAACTGGAAGATGCTGGCGTCCGCTGGCTGGAGCCGGCTTGGAAGAGCATTATCTCCAACAAAGCACTATTGCCAATGTTGTGGAAGATGTTCCCGAATCACCCAAACCTACTGCCCGCTTATTTTGCTAATGACAACTATCCTGCAATGGACAGCTATGTTATTAAGCCGCTGTTTTCACGGGAAGGAGCTAATATCCGTATCATTGAGAATGGTAAAGAAATTGCCAGTGTTGATGGTCCTTACGGTAAAGAAGGGATGATCGTACAGCAATTCCATACACTACCAAAATTCGGTGACAGTTATACGCTAATTGGCAGCTGGCTGATAAACGAGCAGCCTTGTGGTATTGGTTTGCGTGAAGACCGTGAATTGATAACGCAAGATTTATCCCGTTTCTACCCGCATATTATTCTGGATTAATTCCCAGCCGGGAGGAATTAAGGAAGATAGTAAAACACCGAAAATTCCTCCCTTAAACATCCAATAAAGAAACTTTGTACCTTTATAAATTGCCAAAAAGGTAAATAATTCTGATATATCAGAGCCCTCTATTGCTGATATCTGCACAAGCAAGCTTGATCTCCCGTAATACACACGTCTGCCAACTTACGTCAACTTTCATCCCCATGCTAAGAACTGACTCAAAATCAAAAATATATTACGGGGTCTGGTAAAAAGCATAAATTATTAATAATGAAATTCTGGATTCAGTCATGGTTGTAGCCCTTTCCACAGACAACGTGGCGATAACCTCACCACCGGAAATCTCAACTAAAGGGCAGAAAGCCTTCGCCGAATACAATAACCAAAAAAGTTGATTATTCAACCAACCTGCACAGACAACATACTCAGCGAACCGGATTCAATGCCATCAATGGGAATAGAAACCACTTCTTTTCTATCCCACGCCCCCATAACATACAGCAATGGTAAAAAATGTTCAGGAGACGGATTGGATAACTGGCCGTCTTCTCTGTCCAATGCATGAATCAAAGGATAAGGCTGTTCATAGCTGGTAAGGTTATCACACACATAATGGTTAAATGCTTCTGCCCAAGGATACGGTTCCGCATTATGCTCTTGCCGCTTCATAGCATGAAGATTGTGTACAACATTACCGCTTCCCAAAATCAAAACACCTTCATCTCGCAAAGCAGCCAACTTTTTTCCTAATTCATAGTGATATGTCGCAGGTTTAGCATCATCTATACTGAGTTGAACTACAGGAATATTTGCCTGAGGATACATCTTAATCAGAATGCCCCAAATCCCGTGATCCAATCCCCACTGATGACGATCTGCATAAACCTCCACAGGTTCCAGCATTTCCTGCACTAAAGCGGCCAATTCCGGTGATCCCTTAGCCGGGTACTGAGTTTCATGCAACTCTTGTGGAAAACCACGAAAATCATGGATAGTCTTCGGCTGAGTCATGGCGGTTACAGCTGTGCCATTGGTATACCAATGCGCAGAAATCGCCAAAATAGCCCTAGGTACAGGCAGTCTTTCACCAAGTTCACGCCACACATTGGTATAGCGATTTTCTTCCAGTACATTCATTGGACTGCCATGACCAACAAACAGTGCCGGCATTCTGGAAATATTCATAACGACCTCTCAAACAAATATATGTAATTTTAATACTTGCAGACAGGTTACGCTTTTAAGATAGGTAAAACAGTGTGCCAAAAGTGATGAAGTTATTCAAAAAAACTGAAAACCACAGCTTAGATAAACTGTGGTTCTGGGAAATATACGCGGTTATAACTGATATTTCATCTGGTTATCGAACGATCATACTTCAGCAAGCTTTCTGATCCATTGATTGACGATAAGCGACCAAATCTTCAATAGTTACCACTGGCATATTATGCAGCTTCGCAAATTGCACCACTTCAGGAGTACGAGCCATTGAACCATCATCATTGGTCAATTCACACAACACACCTACTGGTTTGAAACCGGCTAAGCTGACTAAATCAACTGTCGCTTCAGTATGCCCCTGACGAGCTAAAACACCGCCCGGCTGAGCGCGCAGCGGGAAAACATGCCCCGGACGATTCAAATCACTGGGTTTCGCATTATCTGCAATCGCTGCACGAACCGTCGTGATACGGTCCGCCGCAGACACCCCCGTTGTCACCCCGCAGACCGCCTCAATGGTTACGGTGAAAGCAGTCTGGAACGGGCTGGAGTTATTTTGCACCATCATTGGCAATTGCAATTGCTGACGGCGTTCTTCTGTCAGGCACAAACAGACAATCCCACTACCATGACGAATAGTAAGTGCCATCTGCTCTACCGTCATGGTCTCGGCCGCAAAAATAATGTCACCTTCATTTTCACGATCTTCATTATCCAGCACCATCACACCCCGGCCATCACGTAAAGCGTCAATAGCGCATTCAACACGTTCTAATGATGTGCCGTATTCAGAAAGTAGCGTCTGATTCATGGTAAAAAACCTCATTAATATTTTATGGATTACCAGAATCAGGGCAGTCTTGAGGAGTTCTCGCCATGGACACACCATAACATGATGAAATGCCATAGCCGAAACAACAGACGAGCACAAAGCCCGACAGATGCCGTTATTCTCTCCCATCCGGACTATAACCGTCGGCTCCAGAATTACACTGGATCTGCTGACCTCCGCCTTATCATAAAGATAACTACAAGCGGAGCGCTCGCGGGCTTCACCATGGCCTACAAAAATGGCCTAGTGTTACCGCCGGTGGGGACTTTCACCCCGCCCTGAGATAAGCTAACGAACTATAACGCTAATATTTACCGGGAGCAATCAACAAAATCAGATGTGAAACCTCGCTCACAATGCCTTGTGGTTTTGCCATCTGGTATTACACTATTCAGAAATTATCTATGCCATCAAAGGACGTATCATGCTTAATCCCAAAAAAATTGAACAAATTGCCCGCCAGATCCAAGATTCTCTACCAAAAGGAGTAAAAGAGTTTGGGGGCGATATAGAGAAAAAATTGCGGATGATTTTGCAATCTCAGCTTGGCAAACTTGATTTAGTTAACCGTGAAGAATTTGATATTCAAACTCAGGTTCTATTGCGTACTCGTGAAAAATTAACTGCAATGGAAAAACGTTTAAGTGAACTTGAAGCGAAACTGGAAGATAAAAATGCACTATCCGCTGATAATGCGGAAAAAAAAGAGTAGAGTGCGTAATATCAGGGTAAATCCAATACTTATACCCAATAGATTTCAAGTTGCAGCGCGGCGGCAAGAGAACGCATCCCCAGGAGCATAGATAACGATGTGACTGGGGTAAGTGAACGCAGCCAACAAAGCCGCAGCTTGAAAGATGAAGGGTATAGATAACTCTGTGACTGGGGTGAGTGAGTGCAGCTAACAAAGAGGCAACTTGAAAGATAACAGGTATATATTAGATTAGCCTCTTGCGTCATTACCATTCTATTAAAAGGTGACTGTTAAAGCGGTCACCGAACTTAAATAAAAATGCTCACCAAGTATATCGCCAGCCCAAATACTCCTGATTAATATTTTAAAATCTTAATATCCCTGTGGAGGTTTACGGCAATAAAATAATTTTCTCTATTACTATCCATTGATAGCTATCAATTAGAAATCTAATGTGATTTACTTCACATTTTTATCTTATTCATATTATCAATATCATCATTTTGTTGTCCTAAAAATAAGAGGGGGGAATTTTTACTATTAATCTCGATTTTACCGAGTAGAGGTTGTTTATATTCCCTTAAATACTAGGAATTATTTTCCATTTTCATTTTTCACTGTAAGAACAAGCTGGAAATATCTTTATATTCAGAGCCACCAAGATAAAACACCAGCTTAATAACATGAAGAAGCGTTTAACAATATGGATGGATTAGTCTTCTCCTGCCAGATTAGCGAATTATCCCAAACCACTTTTCAGGTATCGAAGTTTGAATTAATTGTGGTTGCCCAACCGTCGCCTGCCGATTAAAAGCGCGAGCATAAATATTAAATACCAAAGTCCTTAATTGAATACTCACAAAACTATGCCGCTGGAGTATTCTATTTTTCACTCCAATCGGCATACTCTTACCAGTACCTTATTTCTCAGCAAATTCTATTAAAGAATCATTCACTGTTTTTTAATTGCCTTAATGATATTAGTTGTTGAAATACCGTCTTCAAAATTCAGCACCTTGACTTCACCACCAGCCACCAAAACCTCTTCACTACCAGCAATCTCTTCAGGTTTATAATCACCACCTTTAACCAATACATCCGGCAAAACACCAGCAATCAAACGGCGCGGTGTATCTTCTTCAAACGGAACGACCCAATCCACAGCGCCTAGCGCAGATAACACGATCATACGTTGTTCCAATGGATTGACAGGGCGACTTTCACCTTTCAAGCGTTTAGTTGATGCATCACTGTTAACGGCAACAATTAACCGATCGCCTAACTTACGAGCATTTTCCAGATAAGAGACATGGCCTGCATGCAGAATGTCAAAACAACCATTGGTCATCACGATTCTTTCTCCGCGCTGACGAGCATCAGCAACGGCCTGTTTAAGCTGAAATTCAGTCATGACACCGAAACCTGTTTCAGCACGGCCACGTACAGCATTTTCCAATTCAATTGGCGAAACCGTTGAAGTCCCCAGTTTGCCAACTACAACGCCCGCAGCCGCATTCGCCAGGAAACAAGCTTCATTCAGTGGTCTTCCCGCTGCAATCGCAGTGGCTAACACACCAATAACCGTATCGCCAGCGCCAGTAACATCAAAAACTTCCTGCGCCTGAGTCGGCAAATGCAGCGGTGGTTGATCAACGCTCAGCAAACTCATTCCTTGCTCAGAACGTGTGATCAGTAATGCCTGAAGATCCAGATCCTTAACCAGCTTAGTGCCCTTCGCAACCAGTTCATCGTCATCTTTGCAGCAACCCACTACGGCTTCAAATTCGGACAGATTTGGCGTTAGCAACGTTGCTCCTCGATAGCGTTCAAAATCACTACCCTTTGGATCAATTAGCACCGGAACTTTGGCAGCGTTTGCCAGTTTGATCATGCTCTGAACTTGACTCAACGCACCTTTAGCATAGTCAGATAAAACCACAGCTCCAATATGGGGTAACGCCTGTTCAATACGTTCAAGCATCGGCTGCGCATCGACGTTACCGAAACCTTCTTCGAAATCCAGACGGATTAATTGCTGATTACGGGAAAGTACCCTCAGCTTAGTAATTGTCGGATGGGTTGGCACAGCAACAAAATCACAGCGCACCTTAACACTGCTCAATTTTTCATTCAGCGCACGCGCTGCATCGTCAACCCCAGTCAACCCTACCAGATGTGAATTCGCCCCAAGAGCAGCAATATTCATAGCAACGTTGGCCGCCCCTCCCGGACGTTCCTCAATGGTATTTACTTTTACTACAGGCACTGGCGCTTCCGGTGAAATCCGGCTGGTTGGCCCATACCAATAGCGGTCTAACATCACATCACCGACAACTAAAACGCCTGCATGGTGAAAATCCGGGAGTGTTACTTTCATCCCTTGCTCCAAATATCAGATATTAACTGGTGCCAAATATTACCATAAGCCCAGAAAATGCCAGTAAAATCCGTACACAAAACCGGTATCACCCGTTATTGCTCACCCAACCACTGTTGCCAGCTATAACGTACTTGTTCCTGTTGCCGGCTGAAACAATCAACTGATATCTGGCTGGAAAGCTCCTGCAACGCCAGATGATGCAATTCATCACGCATGGAAATATAAGCCTGAGTCAATGAGGCGGCTTCATCCTCATCCATAATTCCATAAGCTGCCATCAATTCGAAAATTCGCACATTATCTGACCAATGCGTCAATCGTTCATTCTCAGATGCGTAGCGTAGTACCAGATACTGAGCAATAAATTCGATATCCGTGATCCCGCCTGGATCAGCTTTAATGTCAAATCGATCTGAATGGTCACTACCTAAATGCTTATGCATTTTCTCTCGCATTTCCCTGACCTGCTGACATAACAAAGCCGGTTCTCGTCGCGTACATAACGTCTGGTGACGTACTCGAGCAAAATCCTGATGCAAGTTTTCATCACCAAATACCATACGGGCACGTACCAATGCCTGATGTTCCCAAGTCCATGCTTCATTTTTTTGGTAATCAGCAAACGCTTCGATGGTACTGACCAACATTCCTGACTCGCCAGAAGGCCGTAAACGGACATCCACATCGTACAAAACACCGGAAGAGGTTCGGGCACTAAACAGATGCATGATTCGTTGAGCAAGACGCAAATAAAATTGCCGGGCATCAATTGACCGATCGCCATCAGTCATCACATCCATCGGGCAATCAAGTAGGAAAACCAAATCAAGATCGGAACTATAGCCCAGTTCCCAACCACCGAGTTTGCCATAGCCAATCACAGCAAACCCTAACCCTTTACGCTGGCTCAGATGTGATGGAACACCATAGCGCTTTACCATTTGGCTCCATGCCTGTTGAACTACGGCTTCAATAATCGCCTCTGCCAGATAAGTCAAATGATCACTCACTTTCATCACTGGCAGCACGCCGGTAATATCTTCCGCAGCAATCCTCAGCAATTGCGCCTGTTTAAACTGACGAAGAACCTCTAACTGTTGTTCTTCATCATCTTCAGGTATTCGCAATAAATATTGCCGTAGTTCATCTTTATAAGCATTCAATGGCAACGGCTTATACAGAAATTGTGGATCAAGCAACTCATCCAGTAACAATGGATGGCGGGAAAGCTGAGTAGCAATCATCGGTGAAGCCGCACACAGCCGGATAACATGTGTCAATACGGCTTCCGATTCCAGCATTAATTCCAGATAAGTTGTACGGCTGACAATACTTAGCAACAGCGGAATAATCCGTTCCAGTACCGTATTGGCATCTTGCCGTAAACAAATTTTTGCCAACAAACGCGGCATTAGATGATCAAGTACATCACGACCACGGGGGCCAATGGTTCTTTTGCCCACATCATGACGGTATAGAGAAATGGCGTGCAATATTTGCTGTGCAACCAATTCATCCAAATGCGGAACCAGTACTATTAATTCCTTTTTTTCAAGGTGCTCCAGCCACAGACTCTTAAATGGCACATAACAGGGTTCTTCTTCACTATTATTACTGTCATCACCAATTAATTGCGTAAAAATAACCCGAACGGCTCCCATCTTGCTGTTTAATTCAATAATCAAATCATCCCAACTTTCAAATTTCATACCCCACGCCAGTCGCGAACGGTTCAGCTTATCTTCTGGCAGAGTCTGAGTTTGCTGATCATTGATTGACTGTAAAAGATTTTCCAATCGCCGCAGAAATAGGTAACTATCAGCAAGTTGTTTAATCTGTAATGGTTGTAAAAGCTCCAAATCTTCTATTACTCGAAGGGTAGGTAACAACGCCTGAGATTGCAGACACAATTCACGACCACCACGAATAAGCTGAAATACCTGAGTGATAAATTCAATTTCACGAATACCACCAGCACCCAGTTTGATATTATCTTTCAAGCCACGGCGACGAACTTCTCGTTCAATCATTCCTTTCATATTTCTCAGGGATTGAATCACACTGAAATCGATATAACGGCGAAAAATAAACGGCCTCAACATCTGACGTAATTCTTCGCAATATGATTCACTGCCCGATCCCATAATGCGCGCTTTAACCATTGCATAACGTTCCCAGTCACGCCCCTGCTCTTGATAGTAATCTTCTAGCGCTGCGAAACTGAATACCAGCGGGCCGCTGTCACCGAATGGACGCAAACGCATATCAACCCGATACACAAAACCATCCACTGTTTGCTGATCGAGTACTTTGATAAGACGCTGTCCCAAACGGGTAAAAAACTGAGAATTATCCATTTCACGGCGGCCACCTCGGGTAATCCCGTTTTCAGGATAGACAAAAATCAGATCAATATCGGAAGAGAAATTCAGCTCACCCCCTCCGAGTTTTCCCATACCGAGAATTAACAGTGGTTGCAGTTCACCTTGTTGATTACAAGGCGTTCCCCAATCCTGACAACAACGCTGATACAACCAGTCACGGGCAGCAACAATCAGCGTCTCAGCCAGCACACTGAGCTGTTGCAAAGTCCCCTGAGTGGTACTGCCATACAACGCTTGTAACCAAGCAATTCTGATCAGAATTTTGTTACGAAACTGACGTAAAACCCGCATCAAGGTATTTTCATCTTCTGCTGATGAAAGTAACCGTTGCAACCATTCAACGTATCGTTGCCATTCCTGCGTTTCAGGTGGATTCTGACGGATTTCAGCTAACCATTCAGGGTGAATCTGCAAATGTTCAGCAACAAAATCACTCAGTGACAACACTGCCTGCTCATGCGGAGCAAAAGGTTCAATAGATAAAGCCAATTCTTGGAAATGCTCAGTCACACTCTGTAATTGAGCCAAAAGCGGGGTTGAAAGTGGCAACATAGAGAATTCCTGTTATTCAAGCAGAGAGATTTACTAACCACATAGTCAGCGCCAACTTACATTGCAAATAAACTGAGCTGTAACACAGAGTTTCGGCCTCTGTTTCCACTTCTGATAATTTTTGCTCAATAGCAGTTAATTGATCATCCAACTGCTCCAACCGACCTGCTGGCTTGCTAAGACATTTAATCGTCTGCTGAACCAATGTAAGTACTTGCTTCAAACCATCCCGACCTTCTGATAAGCCTGATGACCAGCATTCTTCCTGATCTTGCCAGTGGCTCAATATTGATGAAAGCACAGATGATAATGGCTGTTGCATATCAATTTCTGTCGGTACAGGAGACGAAATTACCCTCGGTTTTCCCTGAGCTAACTGATAACCCCGGGCAGCTTTACTTTTATTTCCCTGCCGCAAACCGTCTGATTTTGCCAGCTCAAATGCCAGCGCGAATACATCAGCAATGGTTCCTCGTTTCAATTCCAGTTCAAACTCACAGATTGGTACTTTGCGGCCTGCCGCGATAATTTCTCCCTGATCAAACACCACTTCAATCTCACTCTGCCCGTAAGTGATTACCCACTTTTCACGCATAAAGTCAGTGCTGAATAAAGCATGCAAGCGGGATTGTAATTCTTTCACATCACAGTTTTCAGGCCAAATATGCGGTGGAAACAGAGTCAGAGCCAGTTCCGGCTTTACCAACGGCACATCATATTCTGGCCTCTGATGCAATCCACCAATGACTTTACCGGCTGTTTTGATCGTCATTTCATATTGGTCATCAAAACCACGAATACGCAGCCCCATATCAAGACGACGAAGTTGGTTATCTGGTGTTTCAAAATAGATATTGGTCAGTTTCTGAGGTGCAAAATAGTGATGAGGAAATAATGATAATTGCTGACGGATAACAGGGATAGCTAGTGGTTTAGCGGTAAGTTTTAATTCAATTTCTACACTCATATCTGCACCATTGATGACAATCTTTGATTATTATCTTACCCCGATTTCACTTTTCTTTGCGACATACGCTATTTTCGTCAAGATGTTAAAATCCAAGAAAGTTGCGTTTGTTACTTATTATACGCACAGACTGGTTATACGCACAGACTGGTGACTATTCTGAATACGATGATTAAAACTAAAGGAAGCCTTTAGATGTGACTTTCCATCAACCAGCTTCCAATACAAAATACATTCGAGACAGCTACTTTTTTGTTCTGTTATTTCTCAAGCACCAATTTTATCTATTGGTCCAGTTTAAAACCCTGTTGCTGAATAGCAGAAAGTACTTCCGGGTAATAGATATTTTGGTAATAACTGGCAGTATTCATGCTCCAATTACTACCGTCATTGCGATCGATACGTTGCCAGTGTTCCATTAATGTTTTGTTGTACTGTTCAATTGCTCCCGGTAATACTTCACAATGATAATATTCTTCGTGACAGAAACTGTTGAGAGGCAAACGCGGTTTCTGCTGTGCAGGAATATCAACATAGCCAATCACCAGACCAGCCACCGGGAAAGTGAGTTCCGGCAATTGCAGAAGCTCGATTATCGCCTTTGGATTCCTGCGAATACCCCCAATTGGCACGACACCCAGACCGTGAGAGCGAGCTGCGGTCATTAGTGCTCCTAATGCGATACCAACATCAGTTGAGCCAGAAATTAGGCTTTCAATACTTTGATGCGCGATCTGCTGTTTACCGCTCATCTCTATGCCGAAGCGTGTTTTATGCATATCCAGTACTACGGTAATAAATACCGGCGCCTGGGCGATCCACGGCTGACCACCGGCCAACTCAGCGATTCTCGCTCGATGATGGGCATCACGGATAACGATCAGTGACACTTGTTGCGAGTTCACCGAAGTCGGAGCAAGATGTGCAGCTTCGATGATGCTGGCAAGAATGTTTTCAGCAATCGGTTTATCGAGATAACTGCGTTCACTGCGGTGCGAAGTGAGTAATTCAATTGTCTGATTCATAATAGTTCTGTGAGTAGGTTAACTGAGGCTTACGTAAATATACAATGACGTTATGCGCTATAAGAATATTGCCAGTAATTAGCGCGGCAGCACAATGCACGTTCATGTACATGTCTTGTCCATCTTAAAGAATCAAAAATATTACATGATCTTATAAGTTGCTGTCATTATTCATAAGCGGCAAACAACATTGCCAGAAGCAAAGTAGGCATAATATTTCCTTCTCGGTGCAACTCTCGGAAAAGGATAGCTGTTGTTGTGACTGTTCCTCGTCCTACCGAGGGTTTACAGCGGATTTTGCCAAGTGAGAAAATTAAAATTTTCTCTTTTCTGAAAGTTATGATAGTAATTGGCAGAATGTGCTTTGTTAAACAAACAACCAGTAAGCCCTGTATTCGACCTGTTAGATAGCTTTTCTTTTGGTTTACTGTTTGCTCCAGCAAACTTAACTCTTTACTATCAAATCCTAAACTCACCATAGATAAAGGACAGTTGAAATTACAATGCGAAAACTACCTTTACTTTTTACAGCGTTATTAAGCCTAGGTTTTTCTCTTACTACCCACGCTGAAGAAAAACGCTATGTATCCGATGAGTTATCTACCTACACTCACGCAGGTCCGGGTAACAAGTATCGGATTGCCGGCACACTGAATGCTGGTGATGAAGTCACATTAATGAGCATCAACCGAGATAGCAATTACGCGCAAGTAAAGGACGATAAAGGCCGTCTTGTCTGGCTGCCAGTTAACCAGCTCAGTAATAAACCGAGTTTACGGATTCGTCTTCCTGAAATGGAGCAGGAAATAAAGCTACTCACTGATAAGTTAGCCAATATAGACAGTAGCTGGAATCAACGTACTGCCGATATGCAGCAGAAAGTTGCAAACAGCAGTGACATTATGACTGGGCTAAAAAAAGAAAATGAACAGTTGAAAAATAAACTGATCGTGGCAGAAAAAAAACTCGATGTAGCAAATCTGCAACTTGATGACAAGCAACGCAATATCATTCTGCAATGGTTTATGTATGGCGGCGGTGTTGCAGGTGCTGGCTTAATTTTAGGATTGTTATTGCCACATATGCTCCCGCGTCGTAAACGCAATGACCGCTGGATGAATTGATAAGGAATATTGCAGTGAGAATCTATCTGGTTGGCGGTGCAGTACGTGACCGCCTGCTAAACCTTCCTGTGAAAGAACGGGATTGGGTTGTGGTTGGCGGAACACCAGAAGAGCTATTATCCCAAGGATATCAGCAAGTTGGTAAAGATTTCCCCGTATTCTTACATCCCAAAACTCATGAGGAGTATGCACTGGCGCGTACTGAGAGAAAATCTGGCTTGGGATATACAGGTTTTACCTGTTATGCCGCGCCAGATGTCACCCTAGAAGACGATTTGCTGCGCCGTGATATAACAATTAATGCAATTACTCAAACGCCTGATGGCGAATTTATCGATCCTTATCATGGCATTGATGACTTAAATAATCGTATCTTGCGCCATGTTTCTGATGCTTTTTCTGAAGATCCACTAAGGGTATTACGAGTAGCCCGTTTTGCTGCACGTTTCGCACATTTAGGGTTTACTATCGCACCAGAAACACAAACCTTAATGTCAAATATGGCAACCAACGGAGAGTTATCAGTACTCACACCGGAGCGTGTCTGGAAAGAAACAGAAAAAGCCCTTTCTACTCATTCCCCGCAAGTTTTCTTTCAGATTTTACGTGACTGCGGCGCGCTGGCTGTACTGTTCCCTGAAATTGATAATCTGTTTGGTGTTCCGGCCCCAGAAAAATGGCACCCTGAGATTGATACCGGTATTCATACGTTGATGGTGCTAAAAGTTGCAGCAGAGCTGACAAATGAAGTGGATAGCCGTTTTGCTGCGCTATGTCATGATCTCGGTAAAGCACTGACACCACCTGAACAGTGGCCTCATCATTACGGACATGGTCCAGCAGGCATTAAGTTAGTGGATCAGTTGTGCCAACGTCTGCGTGTTCCTAATTCTGCCCGTGATTTGGCAAAACTGGCCGCTCAGTATCATGATTTGGTACATACCGTTGATCAATTACGGCCAAAAACATTACTTAGGTTATTTGATTCTGTTGATGCATGGCGTAAACCTCAACGGATAGAGCAGTTAATTATTACCAGTAAAGCAGATGCACGGGGCCGTACCGGTTTTGAAAATACCCCCTATCCTCAAGGTAATTATCTGCGGCAGGCATTTAAGGTTGCCAGCCAAGTTCAGGTGAAAAATATTGTCGCCAGCGGATTGCGTGGCGCTGATATTGGTAATGAGTTACGACGTCAACGTCAGCAAGCACTGGCTGAATGGAAACAACAGCAAAGTTAGCGCCGTTGTTTGGAGGATCGAGATACTCTGTACTTCCCCTAATATCGAACTTTGGATGATATCTGAATGAGATCGATATCAGGGGATATCATTCACTACATAAATACCCAGTAAACGGCGGCAGCTACAATAAAACGGTAGATAGCAAACGGGATAAAAGAAATACGTTTAATCAATGTCAGAAAGGTTTTAATTGCTATCAACGCAACAATAAATGCAGTAACAAAACCAACAGCAAACATTGGGATATCAGAGACAGTCAAAAAATGCAGGCTCTTATAGAGATCCAGCCCACTCGCCCCCATCATCATTGGCACCGCCAGAATAAAGGAGAATTCTGATGCAGTATAACGGTTAACCCCCATCAGCATTCCACCAGAAATTGTCGCTCCTGAGCGGGAGAATCCCGGCCATAATGCCAGACACTGGAAACAACCAATCATAAAAGCCTGGCGATAAGTAATATCATCCAGCCCTTCTGCCGTCGGTGTCTTAGGTTTCAGGATTTCTGCTGTAATTAACAACACACCACCAATAACCAAGGCATACATAACGCTTTGCGGGTTAAACAGTGACTTGATAGTATCGTGGAACAGCAACCCAAGCGTCACCGCAGGCAACATTGCCAGAATAATGTGGCTCAATTTCAGTTTGCCGTTGGTTTTACCTTCACGAGGAACTTCACCAAAGTGAATACCAATTAACCCAAACAGGCGACGCCAAAATACAACCACCACGGCAAGAATAGATCCAAGCTGAATAATCACCTCAAATGTCTCAGCTTTATCACCAGTAAACCCCAGTAAGTGGCCAACAATAATCATATGACCGGTAGAGGAAACAGGAAGAAATTCAGTCAGCCCTTCAACAACACCAAGAATAAATGCATGAAACAAGGTAGAAAGGTCAGTCATATAGAGAAGTCGCACTCCATTAACAAATATCCGAAACGGCAACCTAGAGTAACCCGGCTGCCATTTTCCCATTGTCATTAATCAAATTGACATATTATTAAACTTGGCAATACTGCATGCCAGATTATGGCAGGAATATTGACAACAATATGACAACTGAATTCACTGCTGCTCAGACTATTTTTTTCTTTCAATAATAACACCGACTTGACGAGCCTGTGCCACAGCCCCCGGTTTACTGACTTTTACCCGTATCCATGGTGAATTAAAGCGGTTTAACAGCAGCTCAGCCACCTCTTCGGCCACTCTTTCAACCAGAGCAAAATTCTGATTTCCTACATGGTTGATAACCGCTTCACTAACTTTAGCGTAATCCAGACAATGTTCAACATTATCACTGGAAGATGCGCGTTTGTTATCCCATCCCATTTCGATATCGAACACTAACTTCTGCTTAACAGTCTGTTCCCAGTCATAAACACCAATTGTAGTGATGACAACTAATTCCTCAATAAATACGATATCCATCACGTCGCTTTCCTGTTTTTTCAACTTGCCGGATACCACTTCCGACTAAATATGCGTATTATCCATGGTTAAGCTAAGAAAACGACCATTATTATTGGAGAGACATTATGAGTGTTATCGCGCTTGGTATGATTACCTTCGCGTATCTTTGCGGTTCGATCTCCAGCGCAATACTGATCTGCCGTCTGGCTGGGCTACCTGATCCACGTCAGCATGGCTCAGGCAATCCAGGAGCGACAAACGTATTGCGGATTGGTGGCCGTAGTACCGCGGCAATAGTACTGATTTTTGATGTTCTGAAAGGAATGATCCCAGTCTGGCTGGCTTATCAGCTTAATGTATCCCCTTTCTATTTGGGGATTACGGCAATAGCCGCTTGTCTCGGTCACATTTACCCAATCTTTTTCCATTTTAAAGGTGGTAAGGGTGTTGCAACTGCTTTTGGTGCTATTGCGGCCATTGGCTGGGATCTGACGGGTTTGATGACTGGTACTTGGCTGCTGACAGTCTTACTGAGTGGTTACTCCTCTTTAGGTGCAATTGTCAGTGCCCTGATAGCTCCTTTCTATGTTTGGTGGTTTAAACCTGAATTTACTTTTCCAGTTGCCATGCTCTGCTGTCTGGTGCTACTACGTCACCATGATAATATTCAACGCCTTTGGCGCGGCCAGGAAAGCCGCATCTGGAACAAGTTGAAAAAGAAAAAAGAGATGACTGAACAAGAAAAAATCCAGGCAAAGAATGAAGAAGGAAAAGAAGATTAACAACAGATCTGCATAAAAAACCAGTAACTGACCGAATTACTGGTTTTTTATTTCCATTATATAAAGAAGGATTACAACGCAGGTAATTCAGACAAAGGCCAACGTGCTTTAACAGTCACTCCAAGAGAGTCACTCACTCCCCCTTTCAAACGGATCATACCGGCAAGCGCAATCATGGCCCCATTATCTGTACAGAATTCTGGACGTGCATAAAATACTTCCCCCTCCAGCTTGGTCATGACCTCTTCCATTCTAGCGCGCAACGTACGATTAGCACTGACACCACCAGCCATTACCAGCCGTTTGAATCCGGTCTGCTCAAGCGCCCTTTTACATTTGATCGCTAATGTATCAACTACCGCATCTTCAAAAGCACGAGCAATATCCGCTCTGGTCTGCTCATCATTGCTGTTGTTATGGATAGTATTAGACGCAAAAGTCTTCAGCCCGGAAAAACTGAAATCCAGCCCAGGACGATCGGTCATCGGACGAGGAAACACAAAACGCCCTGATTCCCCTTTCTGAGCCATATTGGAAAGTAGCGGCCCACCCGGATAGTCCAATCCCAATAATTTAGCTGTCTTATCAAATGCCTCACCAGCCGCATCATCTATTGATTCGCCAAGCAGCTCATATTTACCGATACCCGTCACGCTAATAAGCTGAGTATGACCACCAGACACTAACAAAGCCACAAACGGAAATTCAGGACTGTTATCTTCCAGCATCGGAGCCAGTAAATGCCCTTCCATATGATGCACCGGAACAGCTGGAACATCCCAGGCAAACGCCAGAGAACGGCCGATAGTCGCCCCTACCAGCAATGCACCGACCAGACCAGGACCTGCCGTATAAGCAACTGCATCAATATCTTTACTTGTTAATTTTGCTTCTTTCAAAGCAGCCTGAATTAGGGGAACTGTTTTGCGGATATGGTCACGTGAAGCCAGTTCAGGCACGACACCGCCGTAATCAGCATGTAGTTTAATCTGACTATATAATTGATTTGCCAATAAACCGGCTTTACCGTCATAAATTGCGATTCCGGTTTCATCGCAAGACGTTTCTATACCTAAAACTCGCATTACACTACCTATAATCCACGGAAGAGAGCCAGTTTATCATTAATGAGATAATTTGCGTGGTTTACGTGCTGACTATTTTAACTGTTTAGTCTATAATCAGCGCCCTACGTGAATTTCCTGTGTGGTTATCGTCAATATTACAGAACTGATTTGCAAATCTCATTGCAGGTCGCTATGTAATGTTGTTTCAATTTGCTGCGGCGCTTTACAAAGCCGTATCCATTGAAGTAAAATTCCGCACCATTTTAAGATGGCTGGCATATCACGCCAGCAAAACCGATTTCTATTGAGGTGAGAGGCACATGCCGGTAATTAAAGTACGTGAAAACGAGCCATTCGACGTAGCACTGCGTCGCTTCAAACGTTCCTGCGAAAAAGCAGGTGTGTTAGCAGAAGTTCGCCGTCGTGAATTCTATGAAAAACCAACGACTGAACGTAAACGCGCTAAAGCTTCTGCTGTAAAACGTCACGCTAAGAAGCTGGCTCGCGAAAACGCACGCCGCACTCGTCTGTACTAATCCTTGCGGTTCACCCGCACAGTGGTTAAATTTGCAGACAATAGTAGTTGCAGATAAAGGCCGTGCTTTCCAAAAGGAAGCGCGGCTTATTGTCGTTCATCAACAGGCGTAAAAAGGGCTTATGGCTGGACGAATTCCACGCGTATTTATCAATGACTTATTAGCTCGTACCGATATCATCGAGTTGATCGATGTTCGTGTACCACTTAAAAAACAGGGTAAAAATTACCACGCGTGCTGTCCGTTTCATAACGAAAAAACGCCTTCGTTTACTGTTAATGGCGATAAACAGTTTTATCATTGCTTTGGTTGTGGAGCTCATGGCAACGCCATCGACTTTCTGATGAATTACGACAGACTTGAATTTGTTGAATCCATCGAAGAATTGGCAGCCATGCACGGTCTGGAAGTACCTTATGAATCAGGTTCTGGCAGCAGTCAGATAGAACGCCACCAAAGACAAAATCTTTATCAACTGATGGATAAGCTCAACAGCTTCTATCAGAATTCATTAAATACCTCCGCTGCACAACAAGCCCGGCAGTATCTGGCTCAACGCGGACTTAGTGAAGAAATTATCCACCGTTTCTCGATTGGTTTTGCTCCCGCTGGTTGGGATAACACCTTGAAACGGTTTGTCCATAACGCGGAAGAACGTCAACAATTGAATGATGCTGGCATGTTAGTCGCAAATGACAATGGCCGCACTTATGACCGTTTCCGCGAACGAGTGATGTTTCCAATCCGTGACCGCAGAGGACGCGTGATTGCATTTGGTGGACGAGTTCTGGGAGATGCACTCCCGAAATACCTCAACTCGCCAGAAACTGATATTTTTCATAAAGGCCGCCAGCTATACGGCCTTTACGAAGCACAACAAAACCACAATGAGCTTTCACAGTTATTAGTTGTTGAAGGTTACATGGATGTGGTGGCGCTGGCGCAATTTGGTATTGATTATGCGGTTGCCTCATTAGGTACTTCGACAACATCGGAACATATTCAGTTACTTTTCCGCGCTACCGATAACATTATCTGTTGTTACGATGGGGATAGAGCCGGGCGCGATGCTGCATGGCGAGCGTTGGAAACGGCACTTCCTTATCTAAATGATGGTAGGCAGTTACGTTTTATGTTTTTGCCTGATGGTGAAGATCCTGATTCACTGGTCCGTAAAGAAGGCCGTAAAGCATTTGAACAAAGAATGGAACAGTCTCATACACTGTCCGAATTTTTATTCGAATCATTATTGCCACAAGTTGATTTAAGTAGTCCAGAAGGAAAAACCAAGCTCAGCTCACTTTCCGTACCATTGATCAACCAGATTCCGGGAGAAACTTTACGTCTCTATATGAGACAAGAACTCGGTAATATGATAGGTATTCCCGATGCAGTACAGTTGGAACGTTTATTACCACAGCGTCTGGAAAACGGGAATAATTATCAGATGCCACAGCTAAAACCGACAACTATGCGTATACTTATAGGACTGTTGGTGCAAAACCCACACTTAGCCGCTTTAGTTCCCCCTCTACAGGGAATTATGCAGGCCAAGATTGCAGGCTTACCATTATTTATGGAACTTGTAGAGGTTTGCCTTACTCAGCCAGGGCTGACAACTGGACAACTGCTAGAGCAATATCGGGATACTAAATTTAGTAAACAACTTGAAAAATTAGCTGCATGGAACGATATACAAGTAGAAGAGATAGCAGAAAATACATTTCGTGACGCATTGGATCACCTCGTCGATTCTGCGTTAGAAGAGCGCTTAGACATTCTTATCGCTAGAGCAAGAACTGAAGGTCTGACACCGGAAGAGCGTGAAGAAGTCCGCTTGATTAATGAGTCCCGTGCCAGAAAGTAGACACTGAATTCACGGCTTAAATGCCGCATTTAAGTAGGGAAAAAACCCTACGTTTTGCCACTATTAAGTGGGCAGTGGCAATATAATGAAAATGCCCCTAAATGTTATTGTTGGCAGATTAGTTTCGCCGACCGACACCAACCCAAATACTCTGAAGTGTGGATACCGTCTTATGGAGCAAAACCCGCAGTCACAGCTAAAGCTACTTGTCACCCGTGGTAAGGAGCAAGGCTATCTGACCTATGCTGAGGTCAATGACCATCTGCCGGAAGATATCGTCGATTCCGATCAGATCGAAGATATCATCCAGATGATCAATGACATGGGCATTCAGGTAATGGAAGAAGCACCTGATGCCGATGATCTGATGCTAGCAGAAACTACTAACGACACAGATGAAGACGCGGTGGAAGCTGCTGCACAAGTCCTGTCTAGTGTTGAATCTGAAATCGGCCGTACCACCGACCCAGTACGTATGTACATGCGTGAAATGGGTACCGTTGAATTATTGACCCGGGAAGGTGAAATTGACATTGCTAAACGCATTGAAGATGGCATCAATCAGGTACAATGCTCTGTTGCTGAATATCCTGAAGCAATTACCTATTTATTGGAACAGTACGACCGCGTAGAAGCAGGTGAAGCTCGCCTGTCAGATCTAATTACTGGTTTCGTTGACCCGAACGCAGAAGAAGACCTCGCACCTACCGCAACTCACGTTGGTTCTGAGCTCCCACAAGAAGAACTTGATGACGATGATGATGAAGACGATGAAGACAGCGACGACGATAGCGATGATGACAACAGCATTGATCCGGAATTAGCTCGTCAGAAATTCCAGGAATTGAACGAACAGTATGAAATCACCCGCCAGGAAATTAAGAAAAATGGCCGCAGCCATCCAAATACTGCTGCCGAAATCTTAAAACTGTCAGAAGTTTTCAAACAGTTCCGTCTGGTACCAAAACAGTTTGACTACTTGGTTAACAACATGCGTTCTATGATGGATCGCGTTCGTCTTCAAGAACGCCAAATCATGAAAATGTGTGTTGAGCAGTGCAAAATGCCGAAGAAGAACTTCATCACTTTATTCTCCGGTAATGAAACCAGTGACATCTGGTTCACCGCTGCAAAAGCAATGAACAAACCATGGTCTGAAAAGTTACTTGAGATTGAGGAAGAAGTACAACGTAGCCTGCAAAGACTTCGTCAGATTGAAGAAGAAACCGGTTTAACTATTGAACAGGTGAAAGATATCAACCGGCGAATGTCCATCGGTGAAGCAAAAGCCCGCCGAGCGAAAAAAGAGATGGTTGAAGCTAACTTACGTCTGGTTATCTCAATTGCCAAAAAATATACCAACCGAGGTCTGCAATTCCTGGATTTAATCCAGGAAGGAAATATCGGTCTGATGAAAGCGGTTGATAAATTTGAATATCGTCGTGGTTACAAGTTCTCAACTTACGCTACATGGTGGATACGTCAGGCAATCACACGTTCTATTGCCGACCAAGCTCGTACCATTCGTATTCCCGTTCACATGATTGAGACAATTAACAAACTCAATCGTATTTCTCGCCAGATGTTGCAAGAAATGGGGCGTGAACCGACACCGGAAGAACTGGCAGAACGCATGTTAATGCCGGAAGACAAGATCCGTAAAGTACTGAAAATTGCCAAAGAACCTATCTCAATGGAAACTCCGATTGGTGATGATGAAGATTCACATCTGGGTGATTTTATTGAAGATACAACGCTGGAATTACCGCTAGATTCTGCGACTTCAGAAAGCCTGCGTTCAGCAACCCACGATGTTCTGGCTGGCCTGACCGCTCGTGAGGCAAAAGTACTGCGGATGCGTTTCGGTATCGATATGAATACTGACCATACACTGGAAGAAGTTGGTAAACAGTTTGACGTTACCCGTGAACGTATTCGTCAGATCGAGGCGAAAGCACTACGTAAACTGCGTCATCCAAGCCGCTCTGAAGTTCTGCGTAGTTTCCTTGATGAATAATCAGAAATTTTAGTCACGCTGATTGAAAAGCGTCTGTTCCGGCAGACGCTTTGTTTTTTTACACACAATACCAATGTCAATCGCGATAAAAACTCTGATAATCAAACAATGGAGTAAAACCGAGACGTCGATACAAAGAAGCACCAACAGATGAAGCTTCCAGGTAACAAACTACCGCACCATTAATCTTCGCCTCATTTAGAGCATATTTTATCAATGCAGTTGCATATCCTTTTCCCTGCATCTCCACAACCGTACCAATATCATCCAGACGAGCCATATTATCCAATATTGATAAAGTCAAAGAACAAACAGGATTACCATCTATGTACAGCGCATAATGTTTTAATTCTTTTCCTGCTTCAATTGCCATCTGATGCCGTTCCTGATATTGCCTGATGACATTATATTCCTCAGATGCAAAAGCACTCTCAAGCGGAATAGACCAATCCTGCAAAACAGCATCAACACATCGAATATCGTGATTGACGGGTTCACTATGCCACTCAGACATATTTAATTGCATAGCGGTGGTCTTTCCACCAATAACAAGATTGGCTTGCTGGATATCTTGCTGAACACGCTGAACTTCATCCTCAACAAAAACAATACCAAAAGGTAACCCAGTATGTTCTAAGAATTTAATACCTGAACGTAGAGCATCACTTATGTCAACACATCCTTTTGTCACCAACAAAAAATTAAAAATATCCACTTCGATCCCCGTCACATATACCCGCACATACTCGTTTATGTGTTGAGAGAATTGACTAATAGACGAGAAAAAGTAGTTTTCTATCTGGTGATAAGAAGAAGCAGAAGGAAGATGTTTATTATTCATATAATCACCCATAAAAATACATTGATTATCGTGATCATAATATAACCAACAACACAAAATATCTTATTAAAAATTAAATCGATAACTTATAAAAACGTTAAATTAGCCGTAAAAAAAGCCAATATATATCGTTAACCTCTTTTACTACTTAATAAAAACTTAATTTTGTATACAAAGTGGTCATATAAATTTATAGATCTAGACCGCAAGCAAAACTGTACGTATAATCCCTTCCATCCAACGGCCCCTTAGCTCAGTTGGTTAGAGCAGGCGACTCATAATCGCTTGGTCACTGGTTCAAGTCCAGTAGGGGCCACCAGATTTTCTCTGTAAAAACAGATAGACCACTCAAGCAGGAGTGGTTTTTTTATGTCTTTCAGTCAGTGCTCCCTTTTTGTCCCCTGAAAAAATTTTCATATCCCTGTTGTGCCATTATTCATACACAATGAAGATTATTTTTTGACCGAGCGAACCAAACGCGAAAAAAATTTTCTGCCAATAAAAATATATTTACTTAACTTAGCTGATTTCAATTTTCTAATAGCCACAAGACCGCGCTAGGTAGTGTCCCTTAATTATATAATCTCCGGCAAAAGAGTCGAATACAGCCTAATTTCACCATCGACAGATAGTTTCGTGCTGTTTTTTCATAGCGTGTTGCAATACGTCGATTACCTTTCAAAAA